>CAZWNY010000036.1:0-18988 GCA_964635575.1 uncultured Kordia sp.
TTTCATATAAATTAAACGATTATTTTACCGATGGCGTTTTAGGCATGGAGTTTTTACAACCCTATACTTTACTAATGGCAGGTGTAATTTGTGTTATTGAAATTATTTTAGGAGCGGCACTTATTTTTGGATTAAAGTCTAAATTAATAACCGTAGCAAATTTAGGAATGATGTTGTTTTTTACATTTTTAACGTTCTACTCAGCATACTTTAATAAAGTAACCGATTGCGGATGTTTTGGTGATGCATTAAAATTAAAACCTTGGGAAACCTTTTGGAAAGACGTAGTGTTATCATTCTTTTCCATCATTTTATTTATGTATTATAAACAGATACTACCGAATAAAAAACAAGACGATTTTAAATACATGTTACCATCAATTATTTTAATTATATTATTCTCAGTTGGTGTAATTGGTTGGTGGTTTCCCGTATTTTTTGCTACATTAGTGTATGCAATTATGTATATTGTAAAACGTTTTGACAATAACTCATGGCGTTTGTTAAGCGTATCGGCAATAGCAACAGTATTGTTTATTTTTTATACACTAAACCATTTGCCAATACAAGATTTTAGACCGTATGCAATAACTAAAAACATACAAAAAGGTATGATTCCTGCACCAGATGCATTGCCTGAAATAACCGAATATATATGGACATTTGATGTAAACGGAAAAACGGTAACTAAAACTACTTTTGGAGATTATCCTGAAGTAAAAGGAGGAGAAAATACAGGCGTAATCACAAAAATAATACGAGAAGCAGAAGAACCACCAATACACGATTTTACCATTGAAAAAGGAGATGAAGATAACACCGAATTTATATTGTCTAAAGATAATGTACTAATGATTGTAGCTTATGACTTTAGTAAGTCGAGTGATGAAGGTTTTAAAAAAATAAAAATAGTAACCGATAATGCTCTAAAAAAAGGATATACAGTTATTGGACTAACAGCAGAAAATACCGTAGCAATAACTGCTAAAATTAAAAAATATAATTTAAACTTTTCGTTCTATTTTTGTGACGGAACTGCTTTAAAAACCATAATTAGAGCAAACCCAGGTATTTTAGAAATGGATAAAGCAACCATAAAACAAAAACTACACTGGAATGATTTGGATAAGCTGGAGTTGTAAAAAATATGAACTGTAAATAAATTGTCTTTCAAACAGAAAATACAATCATAAAATATTTAACATATAAATTAGGATACGCACTATTAACTCTTTTTGGAGTGATAACGGTAATATTTTTCTTGTTTACCATTTTACCAGGGGATCCTGCAAAAATGATGTTGGGACAGAATGAAAATAGTGAGCAAGTTGCAATTATTAAAAAAAAATACGGTTTTGATAAACCCATAACTACGCAGTATTTATATTATATAAATGATTTATCGCCAATATCTTTTCATTCCAATAATGAAAATGATTATACACATTTAGAGGCACACCAATATCAAGCTAAAAAAATAATGACAATAAGTACTATAAATGTAGTAATTAAAGTTCCGTATTTACGAGAGTCATTTACAAAAACAGGAAAATCTGTTGGGCAAATAATACGTGAAACTTTACCAAATACTGCTGTTTTAGCAATTACAGCAATATTAATAGCATTGTTGTTAGGTATTGTTTTAGGTGTGTTTTCAGCGTTGTACAAAGATACTTGGATAGATAAAACCATACAAATACTAAGTATTTTAGGTATGAGCGTACCTTCTTTTTTTAGTGCTATCATTTTTGCTTGGTTATTTGGTTACGTATTGCATCGGTATACCAACTTAAATATGACAGGTAATTTATATGAATTAGATGATTTTGGAGAAAATACTCGACTCCAATTAAAAAATTTAATATTACCTGCAATTGTTTTAGGCATACGTCCGTTAGCGGTAGTTATACAATTAATGCGAAATTCGTTATTAGAGGTTTTTAATAAAGATTACATTCGTACAGCACGTGCAAAAGGATTATCGGAATTAAATATTATAAAAAAACACGCTATAAAAAATGCCATGAATCCTGTTGTTACAGCAATATCTGGTTGGTTTGCTTCGTTGCTAGCAGGAGCAGTTTTTGTAGAATATATTTTTAATTGGAACGGTTTAGGTAAAGAAATTGTAGATGCACTTAATAATCTTGATTTACCTGTAATAATGGGCGCTGTAATTGTAATAGCTACTATGTTTGTATTCATTAATATTCTAGTAGATATGGTGTATGCATGGTTAGATCCTCGTATAGATATGTACGAGTAATTTTCGGTACATATAAAATCTAACAAGTTTTTAAAAAACCTGTTAGATTTAAAACGGATATGCGGATATTTAATTTTAAATCCGATTCTTTTTATTTATTGATGTCTTTCTCACTTGTTTGTGTTTCCGATTCTTCTTGTGCTTGCTTTTTTAAGATAGATTTTAGTTGCTGTAGTTTCTTTTTCCAAGCATCTAAATCTGATTTTTTACGACTAATTTTGGTATAAACATCCTTTACTAAAGGGTTGTCTTTTTTAGCATTTGCAAAAAACGAAAGGTTGTTTTCTAATTGTAAAACTACTGCTTTTTCTTCATCAATTTTACGTTTTATAAATAACATTTCGCTATTTAAAGCACGTTCGTCACCTTCAAAAACACGTAATCGATTTTCGTATTTAATAGCTTCTACTTCACTTTTATCAATGTTTAATTGATTAAATAAGTTATCTATAGCTTGATTAAATTTATCGTTTATCTCACGTTTATTATGAGGTACAAAGCCAATTGTTTTCCAATGTGCAATGTGTTTTTTAATTTCGGTTAATTTTTCTTGATGTTCACCATTTAAGGTTATTATTTGTATTTTTTCTAAATATGCTTCTTTAGTAGTTAATGCTTCTAATTCAGCTGCATTCGCTTCATTTTTCTTGGTATGTATTCTGTCAAAATAATAATTACAAGATGCTTTAAATTTTTTCCATAGTTTATCGCTATCTTTTCGAGGTACATGACCAACTTTACGCCAATCTGCTTGAATTTTTTTCATTAGTGGAGTAGTGGTAGAAAAATCATCATTATCCTTATTGTCTTCTGCAATTTGAATTAATGCTTGTTTTTTTGCGAAGTTTTCTAATTGTCCTTTTTTTAACCCTTTATAATATATGTTTTTTGTTTTATTAAAATCACGAACAGCACTTTTAAAATCGCTCCAAGTTTTTTCAGTAAGTTTGTAAGGCACTTTTCCTTCGTTAAAAAACAGTTCTCTTAATGCTTCAATATCTTTAATTTTACTTTGCCAATCTTTATGCTCGTTAGATGTGTTTTCTGTGATTTCTTTTATTTTATCAATAATAGCATTTTTATTGCTTAGGTTTAGTTCATAAACTTTATCTGTTTCTGTAAAAAAATCTTGTCTTTTTTTATGAATAATTTTAGTAGCCGCACTAAATTGATTCCAAATTCCCTCTCTAAACTCTTTGGCAACAGGTCCAATTTCTTCTTTCCAGAGTTTATGTAAGTTTTGTAATTCTCTAAATGCTTTATTAATATTGTTTTCTTCGGTAAGTTCTTGTGCTTTTGCTACAATTTTTTGTTTTTCTTCAAGGTTATGTTTAAAATCGAGGTTTCTAAAATCTCTATCTAAATGTAAATAATCATAAAAACGCTCTACATGATGATGGTAAGTGTTCCAAACTGTATTGTATCTGTCACGTGGTATAGCTCCTGCATCTCGCCATTCTGCTTGTAAACCTTTAAACTCATTATATGCGGAATTTATATTGTTGGAGTTTTCTATTAATGCTTTTATTTTATCAATAATAGTATTACGAACCTCTAAATTGCTCTTTAAGTTTTGTTCTAAACCTTTGTAGTATTTATTTCTTTTTGAGCGAAACTCTGCATACGAATTTTTAAAATTATTTTGAGTAGTGGAGTGATATCTAAAGTCTATAATATTACCGCCTTCTGCTAAAAATTCTTCTTTTTTTGTATCTATAAATTCAGAAAACTTAGCATCAAATTCAGTTTTAATTAAATTGACTTGTTTGTTTATTGTTTGTACCGGATTATTTTTTAATAAGATCGATAATTCTTCAACTAAATTATCCATATCCATAGTATGGTAGTTTTTTTCTTCTATTTCATGTCTAACAGCATTTTCTTGATCCTCGGCATCTTCAGCATTTTCATCTTCAATTTCTTGCAATGCTTTGTCTGGGATTGTCGTTGTTTCCTGCTTGTTATCGATAGTTTTTTCCGCACTTTCCGTATTTTTTCCTTCAATTTCTTGTGATGTTTCATCAGGAGTTGTTGTTATTTTTTCAGTACGTACTACGTTATTATCGGTGTTAACGGTAGTGTTTTCAATTGTTCCTTCTGCTTCTTGCAGGTTATCTTGTTCAGACATCGTAAACTTAGGTTTAGAGTTATCAAAAATTTTCAGTGGGAAAGATAGTAAAAACAGACACGAATTAAACAAAAAAAATACTATTTATTCCAAATTTCCCAAGATTTTTCTGCTTGAAGTATTAGCATTCGGTTTCCATTACTAGTTTTTGACCCTTTTTCGACTCCTTTTTTTAAAAATAAAGTGGTGGTTGGGTTGTAAATTAAATCATATAATATATGCTGATCTGTAAGTGCGTTATACGGAATATCAGGACAAGTATTTATATTCGGATGTGTCCCTAAAGGTGTGCAGTTTATTATAAGTTGATGTTGTCTTATCATTTCAGTAGTTAGTGAGGAATAATTGCATAAACCTTCCGTGTTTCGAGAAATAAATTGATACGAAATATGCATTTTTTTTAAGCTGTATGCTATTGCTTTTGATGCGCCACCAGTACCTAAGATAAGGGCTTTTTTATGATGCTTTTTTAATAGTGGTTGTATTGCTTTTTTAAATCCGTATGCATCCGTATTATAGCCTTTTAATTTTCCTTTTTTTGTAATTTTAATGGTGTTTACAGCTCCTATTTTCTGCGCTTTTTTGCTTATTTTATCTAAATAAGGAATAATAACTTCTTTATAAGGTATGGTTACATTAAGGCCTTTTAAATTTGGTGTTTTTTTTAGTACGGATAAGAAATTTTCAAGAGTATGAACGTCAAAATTTACATATTCAACGTTTTTAAGATGTTCATTTTTAAATTTTTCAGTAAAATAAGTTTTTGAAAATGAATATTCAATGTTTTTACCAAGTAAACCGTATTTTTTTTTCATTGTAAATTATACTTTTAATGTTGTTTTTTTAGCTCTGTTTCCTTGCCGTTCTAAAACAAGAATAATACTTAAGCCCAATACAATATAACCGATTGCAATTAAAGTTTCGGTAGTTAATTCAGGAATGTACCTTTGGTATGCTGTAATAATTTTATTTTGATTGTTGTTTGTTATAAAACTTCCATTTGTTGCAGTTTTATACAATGTAATTTTCCATGGCCAAACAATACCTAATGAGCCTATAATAAAACCCGTTATTGTACCAATAGTTGCTAATTTATAATGTTGTAATAAATAGTTAATAACATGGGAAAAACTGACCATACCAACAACAGAACCTGTTGTAAAAAAAGCTAAAACTTTTAATAAACGAATGCGTTTTGGATGGTGTATAAAATTGAAGTTGCCAGTTATAATATCAGTAAATGTGTCATACAAAGCGTTTACGGAATCTACTAAAAGCAATACATAGTTGCCTATAATTATTAAAATAAATGAACCTGACAAACCAGGTAATGTCATTCCTGAAACACTAATAATGCCGCAAAAGAAAACAAAAAATAGATGATCGTTTTCTACGGAAGGACGCATAAAACTAATGTACATACCAATTGCAGTTCCTATTAATATGAAAACAATAGCTTGTTTTTTCCAATTTTTAAATCGTTTGGTAATGGCGTAAATAGAACCTAAAATCATTCCGAAAAAAGCACTCCAAACATATAGTTGATATTGATTTATTAAATAATCTAACAATTTAGAAACAGAAAAAAAACTAATAATCATTCCTGTAATAATTGCAATTAAAAACGCACCATTAATGTGCTTAAAAACAGCTGAAAATTTCCCTTTTAAAAGTAATTTTAAAGCGAATCCATTTATGCGTTGTAAAGAGTAAATAAACTCCTGATAAAACCCACCAACTAATGCAACAACTCCTCCAGAAACCCCAGGAACTTTATTAGCTGTACCCATTGCTAATCCTTTTAAGATTAACATAAAATAATCTTTATGATTGCGGGATACTTGCATAATTTTAGTTGTTTAACGCTTTTTTAGTTCCTATTTTTTCTAAAATAAAGAGGGTTAAAAACCCAATAACCATTAAAATAATAGCCAATGTTAGTTGCGAGTTAGTTTGGTATAAATTTTCAAAAGTAGCAGGGTAAATAGGTTGTTGTAAAACAGAAACGGTAATTCCTTTGTTGTTAATGCTAGTGATTAACACTTCTTTCCAAGGCCAAATTACAGGTAAAGAACCTATAATGAAACCAGTTAAAATGGCTAAGGTTGAATTTTTATAATTTGTAAACAACCATTTTAGTACTTTGCTAAAACTTAATAATCCAATTACAGCACCTGCTAAAAAGATACTAATTTTCTTAATATTAAAATCATAAAAAGCATTGCTTAATGCATTGTAAGCGCCTAATAATATTAAAATAAACGCACCTGAAATGCCAGGTAAAATCATAGCGCAAATAGCAATAGCTGCCGATATAAATAAAAAGACATCACTATCATTATTAGATAAAGGTGGAAGCGTAGTAATATAATAGGCAATAAAAACACCAATAAGTAATGTAAAAATGATTTTAAAATTCCATTTTTTTATTTGCTTAGCCACAAATAAAATACTTGCAACAACTAATCCTAAAAAGAAAGACCATATTAAAATAGGATGGTGCTCCAACACATATTTTGCCAATCGCATAAACGACACATAACTAATAAGAACACCAATAAAAAGTGAACTTAAAAAGTTGCCATTTATTTGTTTCCAAACTGCTTTAATTCCGTTGTTTTTAAAAGTTTTTATTAAACTAAAATTAATTTGATTTATAGCGGATATTAACTCTTCATAAATTCCAGAAATAAATGCAATTGTGCCTCCTGAAACACCTGGAACAGCATCTGCAGCTCCCATAGCCATGCCTTTTAAAGTAATTACTAAATATTTTTTTAAATTACGTGGCATATTTTATGTAGTTAATTTTTAGAAGGGCTATTATTATTATTTACTTGCTTAATTTGTTCAAAGGTAGTATTTTGTTTTTGAAATTGGCTGGCTTTATTTTAAATTATAGTTATCATTTAATTTACGTTTATTTATTATTTAAAAAATGATAAATCTTGCCTTTTAATGATTGTTTTTAAACCTAAAAAAAGGGTCAAACTAAAATTTTATTAAAACGATATTTTCTCGTTTACTATTTAAATATATTAAACACGTAACCAAAAGTAATATTATGCTGAAAAAACCAGAATTGTTGTTTGGCACTATCACCGTCTGCAGTAGTTATTATCCATGGCATGTTAATAAACCCACCTTTTACATCGGTTTGTATTTGAAAACGCTTAAATAAAATTACATTTAAGCCTAATTTTGCACTTACAGCATAACCACTCCATTTAAACTTGTCATTACGAGGTTTTCCAATAACAGTTGCGTTTGTTTTTGGATATAAACCACCAGCACCAATACCTTCTAATATATTTATTTGAACGGTATTTTGGTTTAGTTTAAAATACTGTCCTATTTCATCTACACGTGCTATTTCTGCAAAAATATAGTTTAATCCATCAGTGTGTTCAAACTCAAAAAATTCAAAACTACCTACATCATTGTAAACACCATTTAGCAATAAATAATCATTGTTATAGGTTCCGTTATAATCTGTAATTCCTTCACCTTTATCAATATTTATATTTCCATTAATTTTAACCAATTGTGGCTGACGTACTACATACTTCATGTGGTCTAATCCAATTGTAACAATGTAGTTTTCTTTAATATAATATCCTAATCTAAAGTTTGTTTGAGGAATGGTCATTCGGTTAGGATTAATATAATCAATATGCCAGCCTTTTGGTTTGTCGTCAGCTTTTACATCAGATAATGTAAAGTTATAATTATTTCCTTTAAAGGAAATATCTGAATTGGAGTAAAACTCTCTATTTTTCCCCCAGCTTATAAAAAATTTTCCTTTATTGGTTGTGTTTTTTCTTTTAAACGTTTTTAATTCACTTTTTTGAGCAAAACTAATAAATGAAAGTACTATTATGGCTCCTAAAACCGGGATTTTTTTCATTACTTTAATTGATTAATAGTTTTTCTAATAGCTACTAAATTGGTTAATAAACCTTCTAAATAATCTAAATGCAGCATATTTGCCCCATCGCTTTTTGCATTACAAGGATCAAAATGTGTTTCTATAAATAAACCATCTACATTGTTTACAATACCTGCACGAGCAATCGTTTCAATCATGTCTGGTCGTCCGCCAGTAACACCACTATTTTGGTTAGGTTGTTGTAAGGAATGGGTAACGTCTAAAACGGTAGGCGCAAACTTACGCATTGTAGGTATACCTCTAAAATCCACAACCATATCTTGATAACCAAACATAGTGCCTCTATCGGTAATCCATGCTTTTTCACTTCCAGCATCTTTTACTTTTTGTACTGCGTGTTGCATTGCTTCAGGACTCATAAATTGTCCTTTTTTTAAATTAACCACTTTACCTGTTTTTGCTGCTGCAACCACTAAGTCGGTTTGACGTACTAAAAATGCAGGTATTTGCAAAACATCTACATATTCCGCAGCAATAGTCGCTTCAGATGCTTCATGAATATCTGTTACTGTAGGGACATTAAATGTTTCTGAAACTTTTCGTAATATTTTTAATGCTTTTTCATTTCCAATACCTGTAAAACTATCAATACGGCTACGGTTTGCTTTTTTATAACTCCCTTTAAATATGTATGGAATATTTAATTTATCGGTAATGGTAATTACTTTTTCAGCAATTCGCATTGCCATGTCTTCACTTTCAATAGCACACGGACCAGCTAATAAAAAAAAGTTATTAGCATCGGTATATTTAATATTGGGTATGGTTTTTAAAATCATAATGTTTAATTTTTTGCAAAGATAATCTATATGAAACAGATATCAATGATAAATATAAGTATAATAGCTTGTATTTAATAAAAAGACGTACCTTTGCGCCCTTAAAATACATATTTATAGTTATGAGTAAAATAAAAAATATTGCAATTATTGCCCACGTAGATCACGGTAAAACGACCTTGGTTGACAAAATCATGTTTCACTGTCAGTTGTTTAGAGAAAATCAGAATAAAGGAGATTTAATTTTAGATAATAACGATTTAGAACGTGAACGTGGTATAACTATCACTTCTAAAAATGTATCGGTAGTATATAAAGGTACAAAAATTAACATTATTGATACCCCTGGTCACGCCGATTTTGGTGGAGAAGTAGAGCGTGTATTAAATATGGCAGATGGTGTGCTTTTATTAGTAGATGCTTTTGAAGGACCAATGCCTCAAACACGTTTTGTATTACAAAAAGCACTTGATTTAGGATTAAAACCATGTGTTGTAATTAACAAAGTAGATAAAGAAAATTGTACTCCAGAAGAAGTACATGAAAAAGTTTTTGATTTAATGTTTGAGTTAGGAGCAGAAGAATGGCAAATGGACTTCCCGACAGTTTACGGTTCAGCTAAAAATAACTGGATGAGTGATGATTGGGAAAATGAAACTGACAATATTGAGCCATTATTAGATATGGTATTAGAACATGTACCAGATTTTAAAGAAACAGAAGGGAACACACAAATGTTAATTACTTCGTTAGATTTTTCAAGTTTTACAGGTCGTATTGCAATAGGTCGTTTAACACGTGGAACTTTAGCTGAAGGGCAACGAGTTTCACTTTGTAAAGCAGACGGTAGTATTATAAAAGCAAAGATTAAAGAATTATTTATTTTTGAAGGTTTAGGACGTGTACGTGTTAAAGAAGTGGAAAAAGGAGACATTTGTGCTATAATAGGTTTAGAAGGTTTTGAAATTGGTGATACCGTTGCAGATATTGAAGAACCAAAAGCATTAAAAACAATAACTATTGACGAGCCAACAATGAGTATGTTATTTACAATTAACGATTCTCCATTTTTTGGTAAAGACGGTAAATTTGTAACCTCACGTCATATCAAAGAACGTTTAGAAAAAGAATTAGAAAAAAACTTAGCATTACGAGTAAACCCAACAGGAAGTGCCGATAAATTTTTAGTATTTGGTAGAGGTGTATTACACTTATCGGTATTAATTGAAACTATGCGTAGAGAAGGTTATGAACTTCAAATTGGTCAGCCACAAGTTATTATTAAAGAAATTGATGGTAAAAAATGTGAACCAATTGAAGAATTAACTATTGATTTGCCAGAAACAGTAGCGGGTAAAGCAGTCGAAATGGTAACAATGCGTAAAGGTGAACTCGTTTCAATGGAAGCTAAAGGAGACCGTATGTTATGTGAATTTACAATTCCGTCAAGAGGAATTATAGGGTTACGTAATCAACTATTAACAGCAACTGCTGGTGAAGCAATTATGGCACATCGTTTTGTAGAATATCAACCTATGCGTGGTGGAATACCAGAGCGTCAAAATGGTTCTTTAATTTCCATGGAAAGAGGTAAAGCAATACCATATTCTATCGATAAATTACAAGATAGAGGACGCTTTTTTGTAGCGCCAGGTGAAGATATTTATGAGGGTCAAGTTATTGGTGAAAATTCTCGTAGAGATGATATGACAGTAAATATTACTAAAACTAAAAAAATGTCGAACGTACGTTCGTCAGGAGCAGATGATAAAGCGAAAATTGTACCAGCAATTAAATTCTCTTTAGAAGAGGCTTTAGAATTTATTCAAAAAGACGAATACGTTGAGGTAACACCAAAGTTTTTGCGTTTACGTAAAGTATACTTAA
Source organism: uncultured Kordia sp. (assembly GCA_964635575.1). GTDB lineage: Bacteria > Bacteroidota > Bacteroidia > Flavobacteriales > Flavobacteriaceae. The sequence goes on from CAZWNY010000036.1 coordinate 11,010, forward strand.
CGGAAAACGAAAGAAAACGTAACCCAATGAAATAAAAAATAAAAAATATTGAACAAAAGAAAATAACAATTGAGTGAAGGGTAAAATACGATTTCACTGCAAAATATGAAATGAAGAATAAAGTACACCAAAAAACTACCGTAACAAACTATTAACAGAACAGCAAAAAGTAAATAACACTAAAAAATCAAAAATACAAACAAGAGTAGAACCCGTATTTAGTTTTATGGAACAAAGTATGTACGGTTTAGTTTTAAAATCAGTTGGTGTGGTAAGAACTACTCAAATAATAGGATTAATCAACTTAACCTACAACCTTTTTAGATATGAGCAGGTTAAAAAATTAAAAATAACTTACTGATAAATAGATAGATATAATTTCAACATTTATTGTTGAAATCAATTAGTTTTTGCTACATTTGAAATATAAATTTTCTTAAACAGATAAAAAAGGGTTCTTATTTTTTTGAGAAAAGAAAAAAATCAATTTTTAGAACCCGCCTTAAACAGATAAAAAATGTTTCTTGTTTTTTCTCAAAAAGATAAGAAATCGATTTTTAAAATTCATTTTAAATTAAAGAATGTTATGAAAAATTATTTCTGCCTATTAGGACTGTTGTTTATTATTAACGTCAATTCACAAGTTGTTACTAATAATACCGAACTTCAAAATGCCATTTCAAATGCAACTTCAGGTACTATTATTGAGTTAGCTGATGGCACTTGGGTTGATGTTCAAATTTCTATTAATGTAAATGCTACAAATTCTCAACCTTGTATTATTAAAGTTACAAATTCTGGCAGTGTGTTTTTTGAAGGACGAACAAACATAAGTTTAGGAGGGTCATATATTATTTTTGAAGGTGTAATTTTTCAAAATGCTTCTGGTCTTATTTCTAATGGAGGAAAAATAGAACCTGTTATAGAGTTTAGAAACACTAGTAATAACCAATGTACAAACTGTATTGTTAGAGATATTAAGATAGATTCATACAACGGGACTGTAAGTCAAGATGAAGATTCTTTTAAATGGATTACAATGTATGGGCAATATAACGAAGTTAGTTACAGTTCATTTATAGGAAAAAATGGCGTGGGTGGTATTCTTAATAATAATCGAAGTAGCGGAATAGCTGATTATACTAAAATACATCACAACTATTTTGCAGATAGGGTTCCTGTAAATAATGATGTAAATGGACTTAATGATCAGGATGCCATCAGAATAGGAACTAGCTCCTCGTCACTTACTGATTCTTTTACTGAGGTTCATGATAATTTTTTTTATAATTGGTCTGGTGAGGCAGAAATTATTTCAAACAAAAGCGGTAGTAATAAATATTATAATAACACATTTAGAGATTATCAAGGGACACTAACCTTAAGGCATGGCAACGGTTCTGAGGTTTATAACAACTACTTTTTTGCAGAAAACAATGCCTTTTCTGGTGGCATTAGAGTTATAGGTGAAGATCATAAAATATACAACAACTATATTGAAGGTGTTAATCATAGAAAGCCAGGCGGTGCTTCATCGGGAGTCACAGGAGGTATAAATGTTAGTAACGGCAAACCGGGTTCTGCATTAAATGAATACTATCAAGTAAAAAACACCCAGATTGTAAATAATACACTTGTTAATTGTGATTTAGCTATTAGAATTGGAACAAAGTTAAATAGTAGTTTAACACTAGCTCCAGAAAACCTAATCGTAGCTAATAATATTATGTTGAATTCAAGTAATTCTGCGCTTCAAGAAACTACAGTGCCAACAGGAGCATTTTCAATTTATGAAGGGAATATAACTCAAAATGGAAATTGGGATTTAACCAATGGAGTAAATTTAAACCAAACAGTAGCTTCTGGTTTATTAAATAGTGAAATCGATTTTTACAAATTAATAGCAGGAAGTGCAGCTATTGATGCAGGAACAGGAACTTATTTGTTTTTAACCAAAGATATTCTTTACGGAAATAGAGCAGTAAGTTTTGATGCAGGTGCTGAAGAGTTTGGAGCTGGTGGAACTGTAGGTCCTTATGAACTTGTTAATGTTGGTTCGACAATAGGTTTTGGCGCTTTAAATTCAAATGTATTATCGGTTAGTGATGTAAATTTAAAAAGGAACACTATTAAACTTTATCCTGTGCCAACTAATGGTGAGTTAACAATTTTAAAAAATAATGATGTTATTGGAGAAATTAAAATATTTGATGTTCAAGGAAAATTACTACACACACAAAACATAGAATTTAATACAGCAAAAATTGATATAAGCTATTTTTCTAGTGGAGTTTATATTTTAAAAACAGAGGAATCTACAAGTCGTTTTATTGTAAATTAGAAGAAGTAGTTTTTAAAACAAGTAATATAAAATTTGAAGTGTTAATTTTCTAAATGATAATCAAGTATAAAAAATTATATAAAAAACAGGGATATTCCTTTTCGGATTTTTTTTTACAGAGCGGCAATATCTTTTGCCATTAACTGCAAACTAATATTGCCGTTCCATTCGTTTTCTTCAATGCTATAAACCGTATTAAAGGGTTTATTATTACTAATACTACTTAATTTACTTCCTAAACCAAAACCAATACTAACAATGGGTTTGCTTTTATTTTGTTGCGCTGTAAAACGTAAATGTGCATCATCTTCTCCTACACATTTTCCGTACCCAGTATCTACAACATTTTCGCTCATAAAAGTGGGTTGCATATTTAGTGGACCAAACGGACCAATTTGTTTTAAAATTCTGAAAAATTTGGGAGTAATATCAACCAAATTAATTTTTGCATCAACAGTTATTTCGGGAATTAGTAATTCAGGGTCAATAGTGTTTTTAACTACAGCTTCAAACTTAGCTTTAAATGGCTCATAATTTTTAATATTTAAGGTTAAACCTGCTGCATATTTATGTCCGCCAAACTGTTCAATAAATTCGCTACATTGCTCTAATGCATTATATACATCAAAACCTTTTACCGATCGGGCAGAGGCTGCTAATTTATCACCACTTTTAGTAAACACTAAAGTAGGTCTGTAATACGTTTCAATAAGTCTAGAAGCAACAATTCCAATTACACCTTTGTGCCAGTTTTTATGATAAACAACCGTGGTAAATCCATCTTTTTCGTTACTATTTTGTATTTGATGTAGTGCTTCCTTTGTTATTTGTTTATCGAGTAGTTTACGTTCGGTATTGTAGTTTTCAATATTTACGGCAAATTTTAACGCCGTATTATAATCGGTTTCAGATAATAAACTTACTGCATGATTGCCGTGTTTTATACGTCCTGCAGCATTAATTTTTGGGGCAATTTTAAAAACAACATCTGTAATATTTAGTTCCGTTTTTTTTACTTGTTTTAAAAATACTTTTATTCCGTTTCTAGGGTTTGTATTAATTACCTGTAATCCGTAATACGCTAAAATACGGTTTTCTCCAGTAATAGGCACAATATCTGCTGCAATACTAATCGCTACTAAATCTAAATACGGAATAAAATCGGTAATTTTTTGATTTCTGTTTATGCCAAGTGCTTGTATAAGTTTAAAGCCAACTCCACAACCTGAAAGCTCTTTATACGGATAATTACAGTCTTTTCTTTTAGGATCTAAAACTGCAATAGCTTCAGGTATTTTTTTACCAGGACGATGATGGTCACAAATTATAAAATCGATATTTTTTTGAGTTGCATATGCAATTTTATCAATAGCCTTTATGCCACAATCAAGCGCTATAATTAAGCTAATATTAGCATCATCGGCATAATCAATACCAATATATGAAATTCCGTAACCTTCCTTATAACGGTCAGGAATATAGGTTGTTATATTTTTATAATATGTTTTTAAATAGGAAGAAACCAATGAAACTGCTGTAGTTCCATCTACATCATAATCGCCATAAACCATTATGTTTTCGTTATTTTCGATAGCCTTTTCAATGCGTTTAACCGCATTTTTCATATCTTTCATTAAAAAAGGGTCGTGAATATCTTCTAATTTTGGACGAAAAAATGCTTTCGCTTCATCAAAAGTTTCGATACCACGTTGTACTAAAAGCATAGCAATGGTTTCAGGAACTTGTAATACATTTTGTAGATGTGTGATTTTTTTAGCTTCGGGTTTTGATTTTATTGTCCAACGCATTTTTGATTGTGATATTAAAATTTATGGCTTTGCTAATTTATTGCTTTAAAATGTAAATATGTAATTTATTTTTCGTTTCTTTAAAAGATAAACCTAAAACAATTTTAAAATGCCATTAGTAACACCTTTAGACGCTTCTCATGATGAAGAAACACAACAATTAGCTGATTTTTTTAACGAAACACTTGGTTTTTGTCCAAACTCGGTATTAACAATGCAACATCGTCCAGCAATTTCAAAAGCGTTTATCAATTTAAATAAAGCGGTAATGGTAAATGAAGGACGTGTAACTTCAGCTTTAAAACGGATGATTGCTTGGGTTAGTAGTAATGCAACAGGTTGTCGATATTGTCAGGCACATGCAATACGTGCCGCAGAACGTTATGGTGCAAAGCAAGAACAATTAGATAATATTTGGGAATATAAAAGTCACACAGCTTTTTCAGATGCAGAACGCGCCGCTTTAGACTTTAGTTTAGCTGCTTCTGTTATTCCTAATGCGGTAAATGAAAAAATAAAAACCGAGTTATATAAGTATTGGAATGAAGGTGAAATAGTAGAAATGTTAGGTGTTATTTCTTTATTCGGGTATTTAAACCGTTGGAATGATAGCATGGGAACCAGTATTGAAAACGGCGCAATAGAAAGTGGTAAGCAATATTTAGGAAAACACGGTTGGAATAAAGGAAAACATGTTTAGTTTCAGCATGGTTTTTATTTACACTACATAAAATACTTTGAAGGTTTACAACATTAAAAAGAGTACCTTTGCAAAAAAAGGAATGATATTATTTATTTTGATACTCATTTCAACAAAAATAAATATATGACATTTCAAGATTTAGGTCTATCAGAAAAAATACTAAAAGCAGTAGTTAAAAAAGGATATACTACGCCATCTCCCATACAAGAAAAAGCAATTCCATTAATCCTACAAGGTAAAGATGTATTGGCATCAGCACAAACAGGAACAGGTAAAACGGCAGGTTTTACATTGCCAATGCTACATCAATTAGCAGCGAATAATAAATGGAAAAGAAGACCAATTAGAGCATTGGTACTAACGCCAACACGTGAATTAGCTGCACAAGTATATGAAAACGTACGAGAATACAGTGAGTATATCGACATCAAATCTACCGTAATTTTTGGAGGCGTAAATGCAAAACCTCAAATACGAACCCTACGCGATGGAGTAGATATTTTAGTAGCAACACCAGGAAGATTACTAGACTTAGAAAGTCAAAAGGCACTATCATTATCAAAAGTAGAAATTTTAGTGTTAGATGAAGCAGACCGTATGTTAGATATGGGGTTTTTACGTGACATAAAAAAAGTACTAAGTTTAGTACCTAAGGAAAAACAAACCTTATTATTTTCGGCAACGTTTTCTAAAGAAATTAAAGAACTAGCAAACAATATTATGTTTCGACCAGTTTCGGTAGAAGCTGAGCCAGAAAACAGTACCGCAGAAAAAGTAATACAACGCGCTATTCGAGTAGATAAAGGTCGTAAAAACGAACTGTTAATTAAATTAATTTCAGAAGGTAACTGGCAACAAGTACTGATCTTTACCCGTACAAAACATGGCGCAAATAGATTGTGCGAAAAATTAAAAAAAGCAAACATTACTGCAGCCGCAATACACGGTAATAAAAGCCAAAATTCACGAACAAAAGCATTAGAAGGTTTTAAAAAAAATAAAATTAGAGTTTTAGTAGCAACCGATATTGCCGCACGTGGCTTAGACATACCTTTATTACCACATGTAGTAAATTATGAATTACCCAATATACCAGCCGATTATGTGCATCGAATCGGACGTACAGGTAGAGCAGGAGCTAATGGTGAAGCTTTATCGTTAGTTTGTGCCGAGGAACGTGATTATTTACGTGATATTGAAAAACTATTAGGAAAAAAATTATCTACCGAAATATTAGATGGTTTTGAAATTACCGAAAGTTTAGCAAACAGTAAGCCTGAATCCAGACAACAAGGTGGCGGTAGAAATAACCAAGGAAGAGGAAATACTTCTAAAAACAAAACGAACAAAAACTCAAATAACGATACTAGTAGAAGTAGAGGAGTACGTAATAATCGATCACCATCAAATAGAAGGTAAAAAAATGGAAACGCAACTTAACAATCCGCTACACGGCATAAAATTAGTTCAAATTTTAGAAGATTTAGTAGCATATTACGGTTGGGAACATTTAGGATTTAAAATAAAAATTAACTGTTTTAATAGTAACCCAACTATAAAATCAAGTTTAAAATTTTTAAGAAGAACTCCTTGGGCAAGAGATAAAGTAGAGAATTTGTACTTACAAATGCTTAAAAAAAAGTAACTATAAAATTACGATTTCGAATATTAGGATGTTTTTTATAAATACGATAATTTACAAAAACCTAATAAAACAATATAAAAAAATACATTTTACTTTGCAGTTTTACAATTTTAACTATCTTTAGTTAATTAAAACTAACACTTGTTAGTTTGTAGAAAATTTATATAGAAAAAATGTCAATAATAGAATTTAGATTACCCAAAATGGGAGAAAGCATTACCGAGGCTTCCATTATTACATGGTTTAAAAACGTAGGAGATACCATAGAGTTAGATGAAATTTTATTAGAAGTAGCTACCGACAAGGTAGACTCAGAAGTACCATCACCATATAGCGGAATTGTAAAAGAAATTTTAGTTGCCCCAAATGATATAATTGCTATCGGGAGCGTAATTGCAATTATAGAAACTACAGAAAATATAAAAACAAAAGCAATTACCTTAAAAGAAAAATCAATAACGCACAAAAATAAAAGTAAAAAAGCGGAATTTAAAATTAAAAACTCATCAAACACAGATTCCTTTTTATCGCCATTAGTTTTAAAAATAGCACAGCAAGAAAATTTATCTTTAGAAGAAGTTCAACATATTTTAGGAACAGGAACAGCAGGACGCATTCGTAAAAGTGATGTATTTAATTATCTGAAAAACAGAAAATACGCTTTACCAAGTCGTTCGGAAACACAAGTAAATCAAATACCAAAATCAATTTACAAAGCACCTTCAATTAAATTTATAGAAGGACATGATACGATAATTGAAATGGACCGAATGCGTAAAATGATTGCCGACCACATGGTATATTCTAAACGGACATCGCCACATGTTACAGCATATATTGAGGCAGATGTTACCAATTTAGTAAACTGGAGAAATAAAAATAAAATTCCATTTCAAAAAAAACATGGTGAACGTTTAACCTTTACACCAATATTTGTTGAAGCGGTAGCAAATGCAATTCAAGAATACCCAGGAATAAACGCATCCATAGATGGTAATAAAATTATACAATATAAAGATATAAATGTAGGAATGGCAACTGCTTTACCAAGCGGTAATTTAATTGTTCCTGTGGTTAAAAATGCGGATAATAAAACTCTAATAGAAATCGCTGCCAATGTAAATAGTTTAGCAAACAAATCACGCAACAACAATTTAAAACCTGAAGATATACAAGGAAGTACATTTACAATTTCTAATGTAGGTACATTTGGTAGCTTAATGGGTACACCAATTATAAATCAGCCCGAAGTAGCAATTTTAGCAATTGGTATTATTAAAAAACGAGCTGAAGTAATTACAACAAAAAAAGGAGATAAAATTGCAATTAGAAGCATGATGTATCTTTCGTTATCTTTTGACCACAGAGCAGTAGATGGTTTTTTAGGAGGTTCTTTTTTAAGAAAAGTAGGAGATGAGTTAGAGCAATTTGATGTAAATAGAAAAATATAATAGTAGTTTAAATGAAACATAATATCAGTAA
>CAZWNY010000037.1:0-18527 GCA_964635575.1 uncultured Kordia sp.
AGACTTGGTGCTAAGGACCAATAATGTGGAACGAATGAGAATTTTAAATGGAGGAAATGTTGGAATAGGAGTTGCCCCTACTACTGCTATGGCACTAAGAGTTGGTAACAATACAGACCTATTTGCGATTTATGCAGAGACTAGTAGTAATTACAGTTCTATTGCAGGCTTTCAATCTGGAAGTGGGAATGCAATTTTGGGTCTTAACGATGGCACTGGAATCGGAGTTATAGGTCAATCAAATGAATCACATGGGGTGTTAGGATTTTCATCTTATGATGTTTCCATGGGACCAATTTCTGCAGGAGTTACTTCTTTTGTAAATGGAGCAAATGGAGCAAATGGAATATTAGCACTTGCAACTCAAATACCAACAACTGCGAGTAATATAGGAATAAGAGTAATTTCAGGTAGTTCAACTTCGATAAGCACAGCAATAGGAATGAATATAGGGATAAATATTAACGCTGCTGATTTAGGTTTAAATGTATATACTGAAAGGTCCTCAGGAGAAAGAGAAGCTGCTCGTTTCAATACTAATTATGCAGGTTCTGGTTTTCTTGGCGCCCCAGATAATAGAGATATGCGAGCTCGATTGGCTGGTTATACCTTAATAGAGATAGACGGAGAAGAAGAAGAATTGTATTATGGTGGTTACTTTAGTAGTGGAGAGTCAAATACTAATTACTCTTGGGCGTACTCAGGAGCACGATATGATTTTACAAATTATAAAATTATAGGAAACGGAACCGTTTCTACAATTGTTGAAGGTATTGATGAAAATGATACTAAAAAAATAATGTTTGCTCCAGAAGCGCCAGAAGTATTATTTGAAGACTATGGAACTGGAAAATTAGTAAATGGTACTGCGACCATAACTATTGATCCTATTTTTTCAAACAACATTACCGTTAATAAAGAACACCCTTTAAGAGTTTTTATTCAATTAGAAGGTGATTGTAAAGGTGTTTATGTAGTTGATAAAACAGCAAATAGTTTTGTTGTAAAAGAATTGCAAAACGGTAACTCTTCTGTTTCTTTTTCTTGGCATATTGTAGCTAATAGAAAAAATGAAACTAATAGTAAAACAAACGAAATAACTGTTTATGAAAGTTTAAGGTTTCCTAATGCGCCATATTCAATAAAAGAAGAAGCTGTGGATGTTAAAATTATTGAAAAGAAAACACCAAAATCTTCGAGGATAGAAGAAACTTCTTCAACTAAGAAGTGAATTTTTAAAAAAAGAAAACAATAAGATATAGTAGTTGTAATTGACGTTATTTTATAGTAAAAAATCAGCAACATATCTTATCTGATGTAATTTTAATGATACTAGGGATGTTTATGCCTGTTTTCTTAAATACCTATCGATAATTTAAACGATAAACGTGCGCCTTCATTAAAGCCAAACACTTGTAGTTGAGCTTTTAATAAATTAGCTGTTTGTAGCCAAATTCCGCCACCTATTGAAGTGTGATATAAATTAGAAAACTCGTTGGTTTTCCAAACTCTTCCTGCGTCAAAGCCTGCTAAAAACCCTATCTGTAATGGTAAAACTTCCGATTTTAAATCCTTTGCTTTCCATATAATATTAATGTTTGTATGCGCTGCGGAATTTCCTGTAAATCGTTGATTTCGAAAGCCTCTTAATCCTGAATTACCTCCTAAATTAGCGGCATAATAAAATGGTATTACATTGCCTATTGCTGTGGTGTAATTAAATGTTGTGGCAATGCTAATTTTATCTCCATATATAGGATGTGATAATTGAAACGTTGGGTTTAAAATTAAAATGCGATTATTAGTTTTAGTTGTATTTACAATGCCTTTAGCTGAAAAATCGGCATTAAATTTTAAGTTTGAGTACAATGGGGAACTTGCGTTTTTGTATTGATATTTTAAGTGTAAACCTGTATAGTTTTTACGATTAAAAAAGCCTTTTGTTGGTGTAAATAATGTTTCGGAAGTAATAAACCTACCTTGAGTTGCTTCTGTTTTATAGCTCTCTACAAATAAATTGACTATTGCTTTGTATTTTTTTTCATTTTTTACGAGCCCTATTTGTGTATAAAAACTTTCTATTCGTACTCTATTATAATTTAATTTTAAATTCCGATCTAAATTGGGTGTTTCGTTTCCGAGACCAAAAAAATTTGTTGCATAATTTGGACTCTGATATCCTAAATTTACAAATGCATTAAAATAATTTGATAGTGTTGCTACCTCAGCATAATAATTAGCATTAATTCCTAAATTCCCTAAGTTTGCAATAGCAGTTATTTTGTGTTTTTGAGAAAACGGATTTCTATTAAAGTTTTGGGTTAAAATTTCATGAGTAAATCCAATAAAAAGTCCATCGTCTGGGTTGGCACCAAATTTAGGTTTCAATTTGTGTTTTACATGTTTGTACTTAGTGTTATTTACGGTAGTAAATTTATTAGTAGTTGCTAATTTAACCTTTGCTTTGTGTGTTTTTATAAGGTATGTTTTTTTCTTTTCATCATAAATTGTAATTTTAGTTCCGTTGTCGAGTACATATTTGTCGTTACCTTTTCCGCCTATAAGGGCTATTGGTATATAGGATTTACTTGTTCCTGTTGCTGTAAAATAGTCATTTCCGTTTAAGGCGTAAAGCCATATGTGATGTGTTGTATTGTTAAAAAACTCAAATTCTTGTTTTGGTTTGTTTTCTCCTGTTTTTGAGGCGTATATTTGTATAACGGTGCTTTTTTGTTTTCGAGTTATTTTAATTACATCGTTTGCATTTGTGCTGTATATAATTTTATTTTTATGGATTAAATTATAATATGCATTTGCAATAACATCTAAATTTTTAATACGAAATATAAGAATTTCAAATAATTGATTAATGATTGATAAATCGCTTCCTTTGGGTAATTCGATTTTTATTTTATGTAGTGTTTTTTCTGATAGTTTATCTTTAATAAAACGAATTTCTTTTCTCCATGTTTCATAAGGTATTTCGCTTAATAAATTAACATCAAAACCGATTTGTAATTTGGAGATTTTTTTTATATTTTTAATTGTTTTTCCGTAAGGTTCAAAATGCTTGTATGCGGGAATTAGCTTGTTTAATAAATGATAATTATCATCATCATATTTCATGTATTGGTTCTTATAAAATGACACATAAGGGATTAATTCGTTGTTGTGTCTAATCCATTTATAACTTTCAGGATTTTGATTGTAATTACCGATTAAAAAATCTAACAATCGTTTTCGTAAGTATAATGATTTATTTATTGTTATCTCATAATTGTTATTTGCCATAACAAGCATTTGTGATGTAGAAAAAGTTGTGTTTACACTATTTAACTGTTGTATTGTTTCTTTAAAAGCTACTATTTTTGGGCTGTTTGTTGTAAGTTGAAGTTGCTCTGCTAATAATGAGGTTATTATATTTGCAAATGGAAATGATAAATAAGAGGCGTTATTTAACGAGTTTTTTAATGACGTACCTTGTATGCTTTTTTCGGTATATGCATCTTCTAAATTAAATTGTTGTAATAAATTTGAGGTGCTATTTTTTAAAATTTCTATTTGATAGTTTTTAGGGAGTTGTAACAGCAATGGGAATTGCATTGGTGTTTGGAACATTATTTTATAACCTATTGGTTTTTTAAAAAAGGATTGCTCTTTAAAAGTATCAATAGTTAACCATACAGAATCTTTTACGATTTTTTGAGCTATTAATTTTGGTGATAAACACATCAAAAACAAAAATAAAGCACTCCAAACGGTAGTGTTTTTAAATTTTAGTACAGGAGCTGTTTTTTTAGCGTTCAAATTGTGTCGTAATTTTTATAGTTTATCGGTTTGTATAAGTATAAATAAAACAATAATTGGTATTCCTATTAATAAGGTTACTGTTTGTTGTTCGATTGCAAAATCTACCATTCTTAATAAATTTATCATTCTGTTTGACAATGCAATTTCAGACCCTAAAGTAATTGCTATTGCATATCCTGCAATAGCTCCTCCAAAATGAGCTGCATGACCAATGTTGCCTATTTGTTTTTTCATACCAACAATACTGTACACTAAATATCCAATACCAAAAAGCCAGCCAGGTATTATAAAATTAATTATCATGTCGGGCATTAAAATTATTGCTGCATAAATAACACCTGTAACTGCTCCGCTCGCACCAATAGCACTATATCGATTGTTGTTTTTATGAAAATAATAAGATAATGCACTACCTAATAATAAACTAAATAAGTAAATAATAAGAAAAACAGATTGCCCTAAAGTGGAAATTATTATCGGTGCAAAAAAGTACAATCCAACCATATTAAACAATAAATGTTGCATGTTTGCATGTAAAAAACCTGAGGTAATATTCCGGTATTGTTCACCGTTTTTTATAGCTCCAATATTAAATTTGAATTTATCAAAAAAGTGAGAATCATTAAAGCCTTTGTATGAAATTAAAGCATTTAAGCCAATAATAATAAGTAGTATAATATTCATGTTTTTTTTTAATTTCAAAGCTACACCTTTTAATTAAAAAAACAGTTATCATTAACAGCTTTCAAACAATTAAAATATGCTTATATTTGTGTAAAAATATTAAAAGATGCATTTATTAGCGTACATACTTATTTATCCGATTATTTGGATAATTTCTAATTTACCTTTTCGGATATTTTATTTTTTTTCGGATATTATTTTTCTATTTGTATATTATGTTATTGGGTATAGGAAAGCAGTAGTTACCGAAAATTTAACATTAGCTTTTCCTGAAAAATCTGAACAAGAAATTAAAAGCATCCGAAGAAAATTTTATAAACACATGTGTGATTTGTTTTTAGAAATGACCAAAACAATGTCTATTTCTGAAAAAGAAATGCTAAAACGGTTTAAATATACAAATCCTGAATTTATACAGCAATTAGAACAGAAAAAAAGTGTTGCTATTATGACTTCTCATTATGCAAGTTGGGAGTGGACTGTTATTCTGCAATATCATGTACAGTCAAAATGTTTTGGTATTTATAAACGAATTACAAATCCTTATTTTGATAATTTGGTGCGAAAAATTAGAGCAAAATATAATAGCGAATTAGTAACATCTAAAGAAAGTATTTCGTTAATTTTGAATAATAAACGCAATAATATTTCTTCTATTTATGGTTTTGCTAGTGATCAATCTCCAAAATTACAAAAAGCATATCATTGGAAAAACTTTATGGGACATAAAGTGCCTGTGCATACTGGAGCCGAAATGTTAGCTAAAAAATGTGATTTAGCAGTTTGTTATTTAAAAACCGTAAAGGTAAAACGAGGTCATTATGAGGCTACTTTTATTCCTATTACAGAAAATGCAAAGGACTTTGAAAACTACCAAATTACAGATATTTTTTTAGAAATGGTTGAAAAACAACTTTATGAAACACCTGAATATTATTTATGGACACATAAACGCTGGAAACACCGTGGAAAAAAACCTAATAAAAACGTATAAAAAATAGTGTTTTTTTCATTTTTTCATTTTTTTCTTGCTATAAAAAAACACTCCTGAATGTAATATAAACTGTTTTTTTCTTTACATTTGTATAATATGAAATTAGATATATTAGCATTTGGAGCTCACCCAGATGATGTAGAGTTAGGAGCAGGAGCTACTATTGCAAAAGAAATTGCAGCAGGTAAAAAAATTGGTATTATTGATTTAACAAAAGGCGAATTAGGAACAAGAGGTTCTGCTGAATTGCGAAAAATTGAATCCAAAAATGCTCAAAAAATATTAGGAATATCTGTACGAGAAAATTTAGGTTTTGAAGATGGGTTTTTTATAAATGATAAAAACCACCAACTGGAAGTTATAAAAATGATACGTAAATACAAACCGAAAATTGTATTATGTAATGCGATTAAAGATCGGCACATTGATCATTTAAAAGGAAGTAATTTAGTGTCTGACGCTTGTTTTTTATCAGGTTTATTAAAGATAGAAACTTTTTTTGATGGAAAAAAACAAGAAAAATGGCGGCCAAAAATTGTATATCACTATATACAATGGGAAGATATAAACCCTGATTTTGTGGTAGATGTTTCTGGTTTTATAGATGTAAAAATAAAAGCAGTACAAGCATATAAATCTCAGTTTTTTGACCCTAATAGTAATGAAGAAAAAACTCCTATTACGAGTAAAAACTTTTTAGAAAGTGTAAATTATAGAGCAAAAAATTTAGGAAGATTAATAGGTGTAGCACATGCGGAAGGTTTTACTGTAGAACGTTTTGTAGCAACACATAGATTGAGCGATTTAATTTAATATTAAGTTTTGTTATCATTAACTGTCCAATAAAAGGTAAAATATCACTTTGCTGTATGACTTATTTGTAACACTAATTAATATCGCAAAAAGTAAAATTTTTAAAAAAAACCTGAAACAATATAATTTATTATTTCAGGTTTTTTTAGTTACTAAATATATATATATTAATTACCGTCTCTATCTACTTTTATGCGTTCTTTTTTATTAACGAGTTCCCATGCAGTATAAAAAATAAGCTTACTTCGTATGGTTAATAAATCGTAGTTTATTTTATCTGCGGTATCCGTATGTTTATGATAATCTTCATGAATACCACTAAAAAAAAACACTGCGGGTACACCGTTTTTTGCAAAATTATAATGGTCAGATCTATAATAAATACGTTCAGGGTCGTTACGATCGTTATACTTATAATCTAATTTAAAATTAGTAAGGTTTTTGTTTGCTTTAATAACTGCGCTATCTAAACCTGTACTTAATCGGTCGGCACCAATTACATATACGTAGTTTTTGTTTTTTTTATGGATAGTATCTGATCGCCCAATCATATCTACATTAATATTTGCAATTGTATTTTTTAGTTCAAAAACAGGGTTTTCAGCATAGTACCTTGACCCATAAAGGCCTTTTTCTTCTCCTGTTACATGTAAAAACAAAATAGATCGTTTGGGTCCGTTTCCTTCTTTTTTGGCTTTTTTAAATGCTTCTGCAATTCCCAGTAAGGCAACTGTTCCTGTTCCGTTATCGTCTGCTCCATTAAAAATTTTACCGTCTTCAATACCAATATGATCTAGATGTGCTGAAATTATTAAAAGTTCGTCAGGTTTTTCAGTTCCTTTTATATAGGCTAAAACATTTTCTGAATCGTTTTTGGAGTGTCCGTCAAAAAAGGCTGCGGGAATATTTTGAAAATAATTATCGGTACCAAAAGCAGAAGGTATGTTCATTTCTTTATATTTTTTTTTAAGAAATTCTGCTGCTTTTTTTTGCCCAGGTTCTCCTGTATTTCTGCCTTCAAATTCATCAGAAGAGACGATGTACAAATTTGTTTTTAGTTTTTCTTTAGTTATTGTATTTGCATATTTTTGACTAAGAAAAACGTCACTGACACTTGTATGTTTTTTAGGGTCAATTTCTTTTTTTGGAATTGTTTTAGTGCAGTTACATGCAATTAACAATATGGTACTTAGAGTAATTAGTGTTTTTTTCATAATTGTGTTTAGTTTAAGTTTTCTAATTCGTTTAATTCCTCAAGTTCTTCTAAATCTTTTATGGCTTCTTTTTTAGATTTTTCTTTGCGTTGCTCAAACTGAATGTCTTTTACAACTTCATCTTTTACTAAAACAGATCTACTCATAGATATTAAAGCACCAATAAAAGCAATGCCTATTAATATTTTTGGTAGTTTGGTCGATAATGCTTCTTGTTTATTTAGTTTTAATAGTATAAAACCACATACTATAGTAATGAAAGCAGGAAAAACGGTTAGGTTTCCAATCGGGAAAAAAGTAAATGCGATAGTAATAATACATCCTGTAACAGCTATAATTAAGGCTAATATTCTCATGTTTTTTTAATGTTTTAAATTAATGGCTTTGGTTAATTTTAATTGTCCGTTTCCGACTGGGATGCTAAATTTTATAAGTACCGGTATTTTGTTTTTATCTGCTGTAATGTAAATAAAATTAGTGCCTTTTTTTATTTTTTTTATTTGTGCAGAAACTGCTATTTTATAACATTTTTTTGCTCCAAAAATAGTGTTTATAGTTTCGGTGCCTAAAAAAGTTAATGTAATTGGTTTTGTTTTTCGATCAAAAACAATGTTAAAGTCTTTAGAATCTCCTTTTTTTGCTCCTGCTAATGGTAGGTTTCTAATGTAATATATAGTAGAAACAATATCGCGTGTGTTTGCCGGTATGTTAAAGTTAACTTTTACTTCAGGAGCATGACCTCTAACATAAGTGGCTTTTATAGTGTTACCTCTGAAAATGTATTTTTCTTTTCTAATGGTTCCGTTTTCTACAGCATCTCTTCTATATAAAACAGGTTTTACGTTATATGGTGTAACGTATGCTTCATATATATCTCTTATTTTAAAAAAATCATCCCATTTTTTATAGGTATTTGCGGTACATTTTAAATGTAAATAATTATTTTTTTTAGTTTTTACAGTGGTTACTCGCATATTAATTTCGGCAAAAGTGGTTAACACTCCAGATATATTGTAAGATGCTTGGTAGGTTAAATGTTCGCCAGATTTGAATGCCTTAGAACTTAACTCTTGTGCTGTAAAATAGTGTGTGCTAAGTAATAAAACAGTGGTGCTTATAATTTTTAACAATCGTATCATAGTTATAGTATAGTATTGATATATAATGCCCAAAAGTAACGCTTTTATATTAAGTTTATTTTAAAATTATCTTAAAATTTGTAACAAATACTATGTTTGTTATATTATACTCAATACACACAGTTTCTTATTTTTTTTTAAGATGTATTTTTCCTTTTTTTTGTGTTGATAATAATTAAAATAGCATAATGTGAAGAAGATTAATTATTTAAATAAAATAAATAAAATATTTTAATAATATTCATTATGTACTTAGAGTCAATTGTTAAGTTTTTCAAAGAGTTTAATTTATTTTATTTAACTAAATAAGATGCTCGTTTGTTTGATTAATTTTTTTGTTTTATAAAATTTCCTTACAAAATTAAAAATTATTTTTTAAAAATATATCTCGTATCATTGGGTTAAAGTTGTTGTTTCAATTACTACATTTGTATTTTTAAAATCAATATAAATTTGAACTTAGCGAATTATACAAAAGAGTTTTCTTATAATTTAAAATTAGCATACCCTGTAATATTAGGTTTGTTAGGGCATACTCTTGTTGGGGTAATTGACGATATTATGGTGGGAAAAATAAATACCACCGCATTGGCAGCGGTTTCCTTAGGAAATAGTTTTTTATTTATAGCAATGTCTTTAGGTATTGGTTTTTCTACAGCAATTACGCCATTAATAGCAGAGGCTGACGGTGCTAATGATAAACAAAAAGTACATGAAATATTTAAAAATGGTTTGTTTTTATGTGCTGTTTTGGGCGTTATATTGTTTCTTTTTATATTGGCTATAAAACCAATATTGTTTATGATGAAACAACCTGAAGAGGTTGTTGTTTTAGCAGTTCCGTATTTAGAAATTGTAGCATTTTCTTTAATACCGATGATTGTTTTTCAGGCATTTAAACAATTCTCTGATGGTTTGTCGGAAACTAAATACGCAATGTGGGCTACTTTATTGGCAAATGTGATTAACATTATTTTAAACTATTTATTAATTTATGGTAAGTTTGGTTTTCCAGAATTAGGTATTATTGGAGCAGCAATTGGCACTTTAATATCACGAGTTACAATGCTAATTTTTATAGTGGTGTTATTAAAATCTAAACCAAAATTCAAACCTTACTTAAGTCAGTTTCATTTTAAAAATATTAAAACAAAAATACTTAAAAAAATACTTTCCTTAGGAATACCGTCATCACTACAAATGTTTTTTGAAGTGACTATTTTTGTAGCAGGAGTTTGGTTGTCGGGTGTTTTAGGAAGTAACGCACAAGCAGCAAATCAAATTGCATTAAAATTAGCATCGTTAACTTATATGGTAGGTTTGGGCTTAGGAGTTGCCGCAACTGTACGTGTAGGATATCAAAAAGGACTGCAACGTTTTACGGAATTACGAAGAATTGCATTTTCAATATTTTTGCTCACACTATTTATTGAAATTGTATTTGCTGGTATTTTTGTTGCATTGCACAATATAGCACCCGATTTGTTTGTAAACTATACCAATATTGACGATTTAAGTAATACAATGGAAGTTGTAAAAATAGCTTCTACCTTATTACTAATAACGGCAGTTTTTCAAATCTCAGATGGTATACAAATTGTAGTTTTAGGTGCTTTACGTGGTTTGCAAGATGTAAAAATACCAACATTACTTGTTTTTATATCTTATTGGGTTATCGGTTTCCCAATCAGTTACTATTTAGGTTTACACACCGATTATAAAAGTGTAGGCATTTGGTTGGGTTTACTGTCAGGCTTAAGTGTGGCATCGGTGTTATTATTTATAAGATTTAACTATATTACTAAAAAATTAATTGCAAAAAATAATTTGCAAAATAAATAAATATTTTATGGAATTACCAAAATTTATATTAGGAGATAACTCAGCTTATCCAGAAGCTATATTTGTAATACATACGGAGTTTCCTCGTTTTATTATTAACTTGCAAGATGATGAAATAGAATGGTTTGAAGATTTTGATAAAAATGATGAAGATGAGTTGCATACCGAAGCAAGACATTGCATTGCTGAAGCCTCTAAGTTTTACGACTCTGAAGTATTAAGCTACGAAAACTAAATGAAATAGGTTAGGAGTAGTAGTGGCATCTTTTTCATGTAATTTGAACGCAGTAAAAAACGCATAAAAAAATATAGCAAATAGCCCGACCAAATGAAGTATGAATTTGGAAGCCTCCAAATAAAAAACACTAAATTATGAATAAACTAATACAAATAGATGAACAGTTATTTATATATTTAAACAGTCTAGGAACAACTACTTTCGATAGTTTTTGGATGTTTATAACGGGTAAATGGAACGCTATACCACTATATGTTTTTTTAGTTTATTTATTGTTTAAAAAAATAGGAGCAAAGCAAACTTTAATAACCTTATTTGTAATAGGCTTGTTAATTACTTGTACCGACCAATTGGCTAACGTATTTAAACACGGTTTTGAGCGTTTTAGACCTTGTCATAACGAGTATTTGAAAAACATTATGCGCTTAGTTAAAAGTAATTGTGGCGGACGATATAGTTATTTTTCGGCACATGCAGCTAGTTCAATGGCATTGGCTGTTTTTTTAGGAAAAGTATTAAATTCTCATATAAAATACATAACAATATTACTTGTTTTTTGGGCGTTTTTGGTAGGTTATAGTCGTATATATATTGGCGTACACTTTCCTGCCGATGTGTTAACAGGGTTTGTTTTAGGAATAGTACTTGCGTTATTAGGGTATAAATTACAGCAATATTTGGTACGTAAATACACGCATTGAGATATTCAAAAACTGTAATAAGGGTTCGTTTGAAATCACAGATTGGTATCCTAAAACATCACTGTTTTTTAAGAGGTGTAACAATTTTCTCTTTTTCGTTACTGTTCTAGGTTCGGTAATTTGCACTTTCTGTTTTTACAAAGCATACATCACCAATATAAATTATTTTTTAAAATCGATACGTTAATGACGTTGTAATGTTAGTGTTTTTTCCGTCTAAATTAGCGGTGTTTCCGTAAATTTCTAAGCTATTTTTTTGGTTCGATTGTACGTATGCTAAATCTATTAACATTTGTCCAAAGTTGTACCCTAACCCTAAAGAATATCCTGTTAAGTTACCTCTAAAATCTTTGTTTTTAAATGGAGTTTCTTCATATCTGTATCCAGCTCTTAAACTTATTTTTTCTATTCGGTATTCTCCACCAATATTAATTTCGCTAGTTGCCTTTAAAACTCTACCAATAGTATTGTTTGTGTCGTTGAAAGATGCATTAGGTCTCATTTTCATGTTATTATAGTCTTTATAATGATAATCAACACTAACTAATCCTTTTTTTCCGACAACCATAGCAGCACTTCCTGTTAGCTTTAAAGGTGTACGTAATTTATAATCCTCAAAAATGTTAATTTGGTTTACTCCAATATAATGAATATCAACATCTGCTAAATTGGAGCTTATACGTTGCGATAATTCTTCCGTAATTGTGTACCAAGTTGGAGATTGAAAAGAAGCTCCTAAACGTAACCCATTTTCCATTTTTTTAATCGCACCAAATTGAAAAGATAATCCAGAACCTTCTGTATTTAAAATATTTGTAAAAGAGGCGCGTTCTAATGCGGATGTATTGCTATATCCTTTCTCTTTAATAGTTGTTATTTTTTGAGTGCTAATACCGTGTACGTTCAAGGAAATTCCTAAATACAAATCCTCTTTATATTGTGTAGCAAAGTTAAAGTTAAACTTGCTATTGTTTCCAGTGCTACGGTAAAAATAATCTTGATTTACGGTAGTGTAATCTCCAGTACCAACGTACGTGTTGTTTAATGGGTTGGTGGCATCTGTTGGGTCAATAAGACCTCCATAGTAACCTAAAAACGCTTGTTGATGGCCGTACCCTAGTTCAGACCCAATGTTTAAATACGCATCTTCAATAAGTTCCCCAGCAAGTATTTGAATATCTTGAAAAGCCAATCCGTTTGCAAAATTTAAAAAATAAGAGCTAAAAGAGTTATTACTTTGTCCTGAAACAAGATACTCACTATTTAAGCTTTCTGTTTGTTCGTAATTTATAGCAAAAGTAATCTTTTTCCAATTAGACTCCTCTGTATTTCTCAAAACTAAAACTCCTCCTAGTTGATTAATGTTTAAGTTAGCGTCCTTAGTATTGGTTGTTGTTCCAAAATAAATCGCCTCATTTTTTTCGGTATTTACAGATAACGAACCTGTTACCGAACTATTTTTAAAAACAGCACTACTTGCAGGGTTATCGTTTATTGCCGATAAATCACCGCCTAACGCTCCAAAAGCGCCACTCATTGCTTGATACCTTGCGGTTCCGTAGTTTCCTTGAGTACTGTATAGTAATGCGTCACTTAAGTTTTGGGCATATCCAAGGCTACTAATTAGTGTTAATAATAGTAAATTATATTTCATTTTTTTTATTTTTAAAAAAGCCCTACTTATTTAAATAGAGCTTTGTGTAGATTTAATTTATCTTCTTCCTCCTCCTCTTGAGCTACCACCTCTTGAACTACCACCTCTTGAGCTACCACCTCTTGAGCTACCACCTCTTGAGCTACTACTTCTTGCGCCTGAACTACGAGTTGATGTTCTTGGGCTAGAATACTTTTTAGAACGATTACGTGATTTAGAAGCTCTTGATTTTGGATTGCGAGAAGCTCTTTTAGCGGTGTTACGTACACCTCTTTGTGTAGCGCGTTGAGTGCCTCTTGTGTTGCCTCTTGAAATATTTCCAGATGATGTTCTTCTAGTGGTATTTCCTCTTCTAACAGAGTTTCCTCTTCGTTGGTTAGTCGTGTTATTGGCTCTTCTTCCATAATAATTACTAGAAGCATTAATACCTCTTCTTCGTCCGTTTACAAATCCATGATGTAAGTTGTTGTTCCAACCCCAACCTTGATTCCAGCCCCATCCATTATTCCAATTGTTCCAACCCCAGCCTTGATTCCATCCATTATTCCAACCCCATCCATTATTCCAGTTGTTCCAACCATTATTCCAGCCCCAACCTTGATTCCAGTTGTTCCAACCATTATTCCAGCCTTGATTCCAACCATTATTATAAACATTAACAGTTGTATTTTCATTTTCCCAAGCACCATGACTTTCAACAGTTTCTGCATTGTTTTGAGAAGTGTATGTTTCTACATCTGTAAAAACTTCTTCGCCTTCAATTTCCCTGTAACGGTTTACGTTTTGTCCAAAATACTCTTCATAATATTTTGTGTTTTCATTTGAAGGTGGTGTAACTTTATTGGCGACTACGGTTTTTGTTTTTGGACTGTAAATACCATCGTTATCATAAGATGTAGTTTGGAATGTACCGCATGAAACGATAGTTAAACCTACTAAACTTGTCATAAAAATGGACACTTTTTTCTTAATTTGATAATAATATTTCATAATCTTCTGGTATTATAGTGTTAAACTTACGTAAAAATAGTTAATTTTGCTGAAACTATAATTTACATTTAACATAATCACAATATTTGTGCCAAAGTACGGAATATGAGCAAGAAACTACCTAAAAGAGCCGAAAATTTTTCAGCTTGGTATAACGAATTAGTAAAAACAGCAGCGTTAGCCGAAAACTCAGCAGTAAGAGGATGCATGGTTATTAAGCCTTATGGGTTTGCTATCTGGGAACTCATGAAAGACCAATTAGATAAAATGTTTAAAGAAACAGGTCATCAAAACGCTTATTTTCCAATGTTTGTGCCTAAAAGTTTATTTGAAGCAGAAGAAAAAAATGCAGAAGGTTTTGCGAAAGAATGCGCAATAGTAACACATTATCGTTTAAAAACAGACCCGAACAATAAAGGAAAGCTAATTGTAGATCCGAATGCTAAATTGGAAGAAGAGCTAATAGTAAGGCCAACGTCCGAAGCAATTATTTGGAATACCTATAGAGGTTGGGTGCAATCTTATCGAGATTTACCATTATTAATTAACCAATGGGTAAATGTTGTGCGTTGGGAAATGCGTACTCGTCTGTTTTTACGTACCGCAGAATTTTTATGGCAAGAAGGACATACTGCGCACGCAACCAAACAAGAAGCTGTTGAAGAAGCAAAAACGATGCACAATATATATGCAACTTTCGCTCAAAACTGGATGGCAATGCCTGTTATTAAAGGGTATAAAAGTGATAGCGAACGTTTTGCAGGAGCAGACGATACCTTTACTATAGAGGCTTTAATGCAAGACGGTAAAGCATTGCAAGCTGGTACATCGCATTTTTTAGGTCAAAATTTTGCAAAAGCTTTTGATGTAAAGTTCCAAACTGCTGAAGGAAAAGAAGAATTAGTTTGGGGAACTAGTTGGGGAGTTTCAACTCGCTTAATGGGTGCTTTAATTATGACACATTCGGATGATGAAGGATTAGTGTTGCCTCCAAAATTGGCGCCATATCAAGTTGTTATTATTCCTTTTTTTAATAAGAAAAAAGCGGAACAGAATGAATTGTTATTGAATAAATCAAAAGAAATTAAAAAGGAATTAGAAAAACTTGGAATACGAGTGCAAATAGATATTGACGAAACAAAACGACCAGGATTTAAGTTTGCAGAATACGAATTAAAAGGTTATCCAGTACGTTTAGTGGTGGGTTTAAGAGATTTAGAGAATAATCAAGTAGAAATTGCACGTAGAGATACAAAAGAAAAATCGCTACAAGATCTGAATGATATTGGTATATATGTAAACGATTTATTAACAGAAATGCAAGATGCTATTTTTAATAAAGCATTAAAGTACAGAAACGAACACATTACAGAAGTTGCTACTTTTGATGAATTTAAAGAAGTGTTAAAGAATAAAGGTGGTTTTATTGCTGCACATTGGGATGGTACCGAAGAAACTGAAGAAAATATTAAAAACGAAACAAAAGCAACAATACGCTGTATAGCTTTAGATGCGAAAGAAGAAGAAGGTGTTTGTGTTTTTTCTGGAAAACCGTCAAAAAGAAAAGTGCTTTTTGCAAAAGCGTACTAATTTTATAGAATACGAAACTTGGACTTCGTAGTAGAAAATATTTAAGTAATTTTAAAATGTTAGTGAAGTTGTAAATTTAATTTTTACACGAATAGGTTGTTTTGTAAAAAACGGTTTATTAGCTAGTTATAATTAAGTATTGTATCTTATTTCTTATAGCAAAGCGGTCTTTTGTCTTTTGTTGGACGACAATGATAAAAAACTATAAAAAAAACGCATTAGATTATTGCAAGAGTAAAAAATAGTTGTATTTTTGCGTCCGCTAATAAGAAGTTGGCCCATTCGTCTAGTGGTTAGGACGCTAGGTTTTCATCCTAGAAACAGGAGTTCGATTCTCCTATGGGCTACTTTTACAAAAAAAAAACTAAAATAAAATGGCAAATCACAAGTCAGCGTTAAAAAGAATTAGAAGTAACGAAACTAAAAGATTAAGAAACAAGTATCAACACAAAACTACGCGTAATGCAGTAAGAAAGTTACGTGAGTTAACAAATAAAGTTGAAGCTCAAAAATTATTACCTGCTGTAATTTCTATGTTAGATAAAATTGCAAAAAACAATATTATTCATAAAAATAAAGCAGGAAATTTAAAATCTAATTTAATGAAGCATGTAGCTGCTTTATAACTTAAATTTTTTATTTTCCTTATTTAAGAGTTTTTCAATTTTTAGAAGTTTAATTTGAGATTAAAAATATTTTTTTTTAAAATATTTGGTTCTCTTATAATAAGGTTATTGATTATATAATGAAAAATTCCTAATCGGCATAAAACCGATTAGGAATTTTTGATATGTGTATATGTTTTGTTATAAATGCAACTCTTTTTGTTCTATTTTAAATAGAAAATTACAAAAATGGCGTATCAGTTTCTTATTAAGCACGGATGAAATTATTGGTAGTTGTGCGTATTAGTTTTTAAAGTAGGTAAAAAAAACTTAACACAAGTTTAGAAGTTGCTTATATTCGTATTTTAAAATGTTCTTGATGTTTGTTTTCGGTACGAAAAAAAACAAAACCCCAAAAAAAAGTGTCTAACGTTAAGGTTACTTTATTATGTTTTTTAATTTGTTCCCAAGCTTCTTCCATTTCTTTAGACCAATGTATGTCATCAAAAATAAAAATAGTACTTGGTTGGACATTTTTTAATAATGATTTAAAATAGCTCAAAGTTGCTTCTTTTTGATGATTTCCATCAATATAAATTAAGTGATAATTAGTATTATTAATGAGTAGGAAACTTGAAAAATCACTAACGATGCTTGTAATGTTTTGAAAGTTATATTTTTTAAATTGTGATTGCGCTATTTTAGCAGTTTCCGGACAACCTTCAATAGTAGTAATTTTTGTTTTTGGGTTATTAAAGCTCATTGTTGCTGTGGCCATACCTAAAGAGGTACCTAGCTCTAAAACGGATTTAATATTAAAATAAACAATTAATTTAGCCAATAGCTCTGCTCTTTTGATATTAATACTTGCTGTTTTTACAATTTGAGATATTTGTCTTTTGTTGCTTTTAAAAACTCTGCTTCCTGCTCCAAAATCTGTTACATTAATAAAATTTTTGTTATTTAGTAAATCATTTTTATACGCTTGTATTAGCGGATATACATTTTCTTTTATTGCTTTCGGATTATAATTTTCAGGGATTAAAGGTGGTTTATTTTCTTTTTGAACTACTACTAATAATAATCGCTTAAAAAAGTTAAGTTTTTTTGTTTTTAAAAGTTCATCATAAAAGCATTGTGTAATTAAATTATATACAAATGGCGAATGTACTCCGTGTTGGTTAGAGGAAGAAAATAAAAATTTTATGTATGCAAGTACTTGAAACACAGCTATGTTTGTTAAGAATCAATGTTATTCTTCTAATTTTGACGACAACTCAAACCAACGTATTTCCTTTTCAGATATATTATTATTTAAACCGCTAATTTTTTTAGAGATTTCTTCAATTTCTTCAGGAGTATATTTTTTAGTTGCAAAACTGTTTTCTAACGTTGTTTTTTCTTGTTCTAGTTTTTGAATGTCTTTTTCTAAGCTTTTGTACTCTTTTTGTTCGTTAAAAGTTAATTTGTTTCCGGATGTTTTTTGTTTCCAAGATGTTTTTTCTTTTTTAATTTCGCTTTTTTTTAGAATAGGAGAAGCAGAATCTTCATAGCTTCTAAAATCAGAATAATTGCCAGGAAAATTTTCGATAACACCATTGCCTCTAAATACAAAAAGATGATCTACAATTTTATCCATAAAATATCTATCGTGAGAAACTACAAGTAAGCAACCAGGAAAATCTAATAAAAAGTTCTCTAAAACGGTTAGCGTAACAATATCTAAATCGTTTGTAGGCTCATCTAGTATTAAAAAATTAGGGTTTTGTATTAGTACAGTGCATAAATACAATCGTTTACGTTCACCTCCAGATAATTTTTCGATTAAATCGTATTGCTTTTTTTTATCGAATAAAAAACGTTCTAATAGTTGTGATGCTGATATTTTTCGACCTTTAGAAAGCGGAATATAATCGCCAAAATCTCGCACTACATCAATTACTTTTTGCCCTTCTTTAATGGTAATTCCTTTTTGGTTGTAATATCCAAACTTTATGGTTTCGCCAGTAATCACTTTTCCCGAATCAGGACTTAAAGCATTGGTTAGTAAATTTAAAAAGGTGGTTTTTCCAGTTCCATTTTTACCAATAATTCCAATACGATCTCCTTTTTTAAAACTATGATTAAATTTATCTAAAATTATTTGATCATCAAAAGCTAAATTTACGTTTAAAAACTCGACCACTTTATTTCCCATGCGCTCCATGTTTATTTCGAGTTCCATTTTGTGTTCTTTACGGCGTGAGTGTGCTT
>CAZWNY010000038.1:0-17880 GCA_964635575.1 uncultured Kordia sp.
CCTTAACTTTTACAGGTTTGGGTGCTGAAGCAAATTTATATTTTGCAAAACAAACTTTGCTTCAAGAAGAAGTGTTGAATTTTGAGGAATTAATGAGTGGTGATCAAACTAATTTGGATGCTACTCTCAAATCATACCGAACACAATATTTAGATTTATTAAAAAATGCTAAAGGATTAGATAGTTTAACTATTGCAGGGCAAACTCATCAAATTGAAGGATTAGCTACTCAAATTACGAGTATGTATATTGAAAAGCAAAAAATAAACGCCATGATAGGTAAACCATCTGCTCCGTTTAATTTTGAAAACCACAAAGGCGGTAAAACCACTTTAGCATCTTTAAAAGGTAAATTTGTTTATATAGATGTTTGGGCTACTTGGTGTGGACCTTGTAAAAAAGAAATTCCGTTTTTACAAAAACTAGAAGAAGAATATCACGGTAAAAACATTGAGTTTGTAAGTATTTCTGTCGACCAAGTGAAAGATCATGAAAAATGGAAAAACTTTGTAACAGATAAAAAATTAGGTGGTATTCAGTTATTTGCTGATAAAGACTGGAAGTCTGATTTTGTGATTGCATATCAAATTAAAGGAATACCTCGTTTTATTTTAATAGACCCTAAAGGGAATATTGTAAACCCTGATGCTCCAAGACCATCGAGTGATAAAATTAGAGAAGCTTTTACCAAACAAGGTATTTAAAAAAATTACAACTTATAATAAATAAAAGGCAATGCTATATTTTTAGTGTTGCCTTTTATTTGTTTTTAATCTAATAAGGATTCTCCGTTTAAATCGGTTGTTAGTACTTCACTCATATAATTAAAAAACGGTCGAAGGGTTTTAAAGGTTGTTATTACTTCGTTTTTAAAATTTGTAGCAATTACTTCCTCATCAGTAAATGTACGCATTACATAAAATTGTTTTTTCTTAATTAAATCAATTGCAATATGGTTTTTGTCAAAATTTCTTGGTGCTGTTTTTACTTCTTCTCCTAATAAGGTTGTAAATATTTTTTTAAACTTAGGAGTATTTAAAATTTCACGTATTTCGGTATCATCTATTTCAAACTCTTTACGAATACGTAATAAGTCGGCGGAACTTGGGGCGTAAAAACCACCTCCAATTGCATTATTATTAGGTTCTATATTTATAAAATAACCACCTCTTAAATTTGCAGTTGCTCTTTTAAAACTTCCTGCAAAACGAGGTCTATATGGAGTTTTATCTTTCGAAAAACGGACGTCTCTATAAATACGCATTAATTTATGCGACTCAATATTGTCGGTTTTTTCTAATTTTTGATGTACTTCTTTAAAAAAATTTTTCAATTCCAACTCCTGTTTTTTAAAAGTTGTTTTATGTTCTGAAAACCAGTTTCTGTTGTTGTTTTTTTGAAGTTGTTTTAAGTATTTATAGGTTTGTTTTGTTATCATGGTGCTTTTTATTAAACTCTCTCGCTATTGATTTTTTTCTTCTCTATTTCCCTTTTCCTTTCATTTTTACAAAGATTCTTGTAATAAAGTAATGGTGTCTCGTAATTGTGCTGCTTTTAAAAAGTCTAATTCTTTTGCTGCTTTTTCCATTAATTTTCGCGATTCTCTAATCTTTTTCTCTAATTGTGGCTTGGTCATATATGCAGCTTCTTCTTCCGCTACTTGACGAATATTATCATAATAAAAAGCATCTACATCATTTTTAGCTAATGGGTTTCCGATTTTTTTATTTAAGGGTTTTGGTGTAATATTATGATCTAAATTGTACTGTGTTTGTTTAGCTCTACGATATTCGGTTTCATCAATAGTTTTCTGCATTGATTTGGTAATTTTATCGGCATATAATATTGCTAATCCGTTAATATTACGTGCTGCTCTACCAATGGTTTGGGTTAATGAACGGTGACTTCGTAAAAAACCTTCTTTATCTGCGTCTAAAATAGCAACTAATGAAACTTCTGGCAAATCTAATCCTTCACGTAATAAGTTTACTCCTATTAATACATCAAACAAACCTTTTCGTAAATCTTGCATAATTTCTACACGCTCTAAAGTATCCACATCCGAATGTATATAGCGACATCTAATTTGTATTCTGGATAAATAGGTAGTTAATTCCTCTGCCATTCGTTTGGTAAGTGTGGTTATTAATGTGCGTTCATCTTTTTCGACACGGGTTTGTATTTCTTCTATTAAATCGTCTATTTGGTTTAAACTTGGTCGTACTTCTATTAATGGATCTAATAATCCTGTTGGTCTAATTACTTGTTCTACAAATAAACCGTCTGTTTTTTGCAACTCATAATCGGCTGGTGTTGCACTTACATAAATTACTTGATTTTGTATGGCTTCAAATTCTTCAAATTTTAACGGTCGGTTGTCCATTGCTGCAGGTAAACGAAAACCGTATGCTACTAAATTTTCTTTTCTACTTCTATCGCCTCCGTACATTGCGTGTACTTGCGATATAGTTACGTGGCTTTCGTCTACAATCATTAAATAATCATCAGGAAAGTAATCTAATAAACAAAATGGTCTGCTTCCTGGGCTACGACCATCTAAATAACGGGAATAATTTTCAATTCCAGAGCAATATCCTAATTCTCTAATCATTTCTAAATCGAATTCGGTACGTTCTTTTAAACGTTTTGCTTCTAAATGTTTTCCGATTTCTTTAAAATAATCGACTTGTTTCACCATGTCTTCTTGTATGGAATGAATGGCGTTTTGCAAGATGTCTGGTGAGGTTACAAACATATTTGCAGGATAAATTGTTAATTTTTCAAATGTTTCTAAAATTTCGTTTGTTTGCACATTAAATGCTTCTATCTCTTCTATTTCATCTCCAAAAAAATGTATTCTGAAAGCATTATCAGCATAACCAGGAAAAATATCGATGGTGTCGCCTTTTATTCGAAAAGTGCCACGGGTAAATTCAGCTTCCGTACGACTGTATAAACTTTGTACAAAACGATGCAATAATTTAGTGCGAGAAATTTCTTGATTACAGGTTATAGATATTACGTTTTTTTGAAATTCCACAGGGTTTCCTATCCCATATAAACAAGAAACAGAGGCGATTACAATAATATCTCTTCTTCCTGATAATAATGAAGACGTTGTGCTTAAACGTAATTTTTCTATTTCTTCATTAATAGATAAATCTTTTTCTATATAAACTCCTGATGTTGGTATATATGCTTCTGGTTGATAATAATCGTAATAAGAAACAAAATATTCTACTGCATTTTCTGGAAAAAATGCTTTAAATTCCGCATATAATTGTGCTGCTAAAGTTTTATTATGCGCCAATACTAAAGTAGGTTTTTGTACTTGTTTTATCACATTGGCAACGGTAAATGTTTTACCTGAACCAGTTACACCAAGTAAAGTTTGGTAACGATCGTTTTGAGTAATACCGTTTACTAACTGTTGTATTGCTTGTGGCTGATCTCCTGTTGGAGAAAATTCTGATTCAATTTTGAATTTCATCATACGAAATTACAACATAATAGTGAGAAGTGAAACCTAAGAAGTTGTAAATAATACTTGTTTAATACTAAAAGTATTGATAAATAATGTGGGTTTTTTAATTAATAATTCAAATATACCCAACCTGTAATTAAATTTGGGTTACGTGCGTCATATAAATTAAAAACGTAATAATAAGTTCCTACAGGAAGCAAACTACCTTTATTTGTTAATCCTCTATTGGCGTGTCCGTCCCAAATATTTTGACGATTTCCTTCAAAAACTAAAGTTCCGTATCGGTTATAAATTTTAAAGGTATAGTTTTCAAAAACATCATTAATACATGAAATGGTAAAGGTGTCATTAAAACCATCTCCGTTTGGGGAAAACCCTGAATTGAGTTCCAAATCATCACACAAACAAGTTATAATACTAATTTCAAAAGAAATAATTTGAGAGCAATCGTCATTATTTATTCGTACATAAATAGTTTGTGGATTACTTATGTTTTCATAACTTACGGCATCAATAACTTCATTTATTTCAGCTACTGCATCATTATATGTTTCATAATAAACAATTGTATTGATTGCAATAGTTAACAAATTTTCTTGTTGTGTTAAATTAAAAATCGCGATATCATTACCTTCATCGCAAAGTTCTAAATTGGGTAAAATAGTTGTAACTGGCGAAAGTAATAAGTTAATTGTTTGAGTTGCTGTGTTGTTTGTTTCGTCAGTTTCTATCGTTATATTTGCTCCTGTACCATCATCATCTACAATAATTAGCAACGTAAATGTACTAGCAATAATATTGGGTAATGTTATCGTAATATTACCTGCTTCACTATCGCCAATTGCGATGTCATTTAATGTTGTTGCAGTTGTTAATAATACACCATCAATATAAAAAGCTATTGGTGTATTTGCGGCTAAAAAATCGGTGCTATTAATATTAGATATGGTATAGTTTATTAATAATTGTTCGTTATCGCAAGTATGTATTGCTTCGTTTATAGCTACAGTTGCATCTGGTAACTGACTATTTAAAACGGTTACTACATTGTTAATCATTACCAAGTCTTGTAGTGATCTTATTTCTATTAATGCTGATGTATCTCCTGGAGAAATATTATTTTGGATGTCGTAAAAGTCTAAATCCATATTATTCAAATTTCCCAAATTGGTGTACGAGTTTGTGCCGTTAAATGCATTATTTGGAGGATTTAATGGCGGATTAGATATTAGATTTCCGTTAATAAATATAGATTCTCCATTGGCTAAATTTTCGTCTCCTTCCCAGGCTAAAAAATGAATTTGTGCGCCAATATCATCAATAACATTCAAGTTGTTTAGCGGTATTGCAATGTAGTTACTTAATAATGAAACGCCATCTAATCCATGAAATAGACTAATTTGGTAATAGGGTAAGCTTAAATCTTCATAAATAAAACTAATTGCCCAACCGCCATAATTGGTTTGATTACCTCCATTTGAAGAGCAATAAAAAGGTGATGTGATTAAAAAACTTAAATCGAGATTTGTAAAATCATAGATTCCTGCGCCTGTTGATATTGCCAAATCTGTAATATCTACATATGATGCAAAATACTGATGGTTCATATCTAATGTATATACAAAAGTGTCGTCTGCTATAAAATTTACTCCATTAAGCGTAACCTCAATATCCATTTGGTTTCCTGCTGGAGCTTCTGTATTTACGGGTCCTGACCAATATAAATAAGCTGCAATTATATTTTGTCCGGGAGTTAATGTTAGGTTTGCGGAAGATGCATTTAAAACATCACAAAAACCAATAGAAATCGGTAGACTATTGTCATGTATATTTAACGTATTGCCTATTGCGGTATGATTATATTTTCCGTTAAATTGCTGAAATAAATCAATGGGTACTTGTGCAAAAGCAACAGAGGTTATCAATAGAAAAAGAGGCAAATATTTTTGCATTATTTTTGCATTATTTACCTCAAATATACTCATTTATTTTTATATTTTCAAAATAAAACACGCTATAGCTTCTTTTTGTGTAGTGCTCTTGATGCTGCTTATTTATGTAGATAATTGTTAAGCCAATAGTCGGTTGAAGGGATTGGTTTACTATTATAAGTTTTGTGCCAACATATTAGTTTTTTTTTGTAATAAGATTAACGATTTTCTAGTAAAACACTTTTTTTACTTACTCCGTTTTCATTGCTTAATGTTGTATTAAAATTTTTTTTAATTTTCAAAAAAAAACGTTAATTCAATTATTTATCATCATTGAATTTAAGTGATTAACAAAAAAAAAGAACACTTTTAAAAGTGCTCTTTTTTTTATGATAGTTTCGCAATAATTTTTATTGATTTCCTAAAATAATAGGCATTCCTGTTTTTCCTCCACCAATTAAAACAACTTTACTGTTTGGCGATTGAGCTAATTTTAAGGTTGCTTCAATGCCTTTATCTTGTAAAATTTTATCGGTTAATGATGCACTTAAAATACGGTTAGCATCTGCTTTTCCTTTTGCTTCAATAATTTGCTTTTCCGCTTCTTTTTGTGCTGTTACTAATCGAAATTCATACTCTAAAGACTCTTGTTCTTGTTTTAATTTACGTTCAATAGCGTCTTTTATAGTTCTTGGCAAGGTAACATCTCTTACTAATATATCATTTATTAGTACGTGTTGCGATTTTACTTTTTTAGACACTTCATCAAAAATTTCTTGTTGTATTGCATCACGTTTACTGGAGTATAATTGCTCTGGAGTATAACGTCCTACAACACTACGAGCAGCTGAACGTACTTCTGGAATAATTACAACATCTAAATAGTTTTCGCCTTTTGTTTTATGCAATAATCCTAATTCTGCTGGATTTGGCATGTATAAAATTGATAAGTCTAATTTAATTTCTAACCCGTTTGAAGATAATACTTCCATGTCTTGTTGAAAGTGGTTTTGCTGACGCATGTTGTAAATATATACTTTATTCCAAGGTGCTATAATTTGCAATCCTTCTTGTAAAGGAGGTCTATCTGTAACAACTCCTCCTTTAAATCTTTCCCATAATACGCCTGATTCTCCTGCTTCTATGGTTACTGCTGTTTTCATCAACATTATAATTCCTACAACTGCTAAAAGGATTATCGGTAATCCTGCTTTTGGTAATTTGTCCATTTTTTTTTATTTTAAATTATTTATTGGTCTATTGTCTTAAATTAATCCGTTATACTTTCGCATTAACCACTCTATACTTAGTAATAGCAATAAAATACTTAATAAGTATTTCCAATGTATTAATGGTTTTTGAGTAATTTTATCTTCTTGAACAGTTTTATATTGCTCTTTATTAGACAACTCGTTAAACAACTGTTTATATTGATTGCTAAAGTACAATTTGTTTGTGGTATTTGCTGCTAATTGTTGTAATTTTTTAATATCGGCGTTTAAAAATTGGGCTTCTATATTAAAATCTAAAACTTCAAAACTTCCTTTTTTAACGATTACTTTATTTACTACACGTACGGTATATTTGTATGTTCCTGCGGGTAAATTATTTAAATTTAACGCGTAATTGGTTGTTGTGTTTGAAAAATCGTATGTATATTTTTGATTCGTTTTTGTGTTTAGAATGTCGCATTTTAAAATTTCATTGGAGTTTAATTGATAGTTTTTATCATAATATTGTGCATCTAAACGCGTTTCTCCTAAATAATATTGATCTTCAGCGTCTACTACTAAGCGTTGTTTTTTAGTGTTAGATGCTAAAAATTGTATCATTTTACCAATAAAGGCATCAAAAGTTTCAAAGTTTTTAGTGTTTAAGAAGCTTTTTGCTCTCCATTTCCAGATTCCTTCTCCTATTAATAGTGCTTCTCTCCTATTGTTTTGCTCAAAAAAGGTTAGTAAAGCTGATTTTGTTACGACATTTCCTATTTGTTGGTATAGTATTGTATTTGCGTTTGTTTGTAATTCTAAATCGCCATAAAAGTCGAGTAATGGTGGATAGGTCTCAAAACTTAAATCGTCATATTGAAACAACGAAAAACCTTCGTTTTTATGCGCTAAGTATTCTTGTTTTTGAGTGATTACTTTTCGTTTAAATGATGATGATACCGAGTTTAAAAACGCCCAATCGGTTTGCAAGCCTGTTATGGTTAAATAGTTTTTTTGAAATTCTTTAAGTTTGCTATATGTTTCTTTAAATTTAGAGCTTGGTTGATATACAATTATCATTTGATATTTATTTATATCAAAAACATCGGTTGGTTTTACAGTAGTTACTTTACGTTGTTTGTTCGTTTCTATCGCTTTTTTTAATGCTCCTAAATCAGGATGTAAAATAGCAGATACTAACAGTACTTTTGTACGTTCATCTATTATTGAGATATTAAAGTTCCGAATATTATTAACCTTATTTTCTTCTGATGATAGTGTAGTTATTTTTACGGTATAATATTGCTTTCCTACTTGGTTTGCTTTTAGTTTTACATTTACAATTTGGGTATGGTTATCCGTAGAAAAGTTTATTTTTTTTGAAATTATTTTATGCGCTCCATTAAACACAGTAAGCTCTTGGCTTACAGCTTTTTTACCTACATAGTTTAAAGTGATTTCTAACGGAAATTCGTTACCTAAAAAAGCATACTTGTTATGCTGAACATGGCTTATTTTTAAATCGGTTTTTAAAACAGAATCCCCTAAAACTACAGGGTAAATTTCCTGTTTATATGCACGAGAATTTAATATATAATCTTCCCCAAACGTTTGGTTGCCGTCGGTTAGTAAAATGGTTGGTGCTAACGTGTTTTTATATATTTCTTTTAAAGATGAAAACACGTTTGCGATATTAGTTTGCGTTTCATTAAAGGTTAGCGAATCTAAGGGTTTAAATTCTTTTCCGAAGCTATAATAATCAATCGTAAATTGATTGGATAGTGTTGAGTTTTTTAGATGTGTTATAAAGTTTTGTACAGCATTGGTTTGGTTTAGTTTTTTAATGGAATTAGAGTTATCTACCACGATTACCAAACTTGGTTTAACCCAGTGTATTACTGTTTGATTAAATTTTGGATTTAATAACAATACACCTAAAAAAAATAACGTAAAAAAACGGAGTGTTGCAAAAATATACTGTTTTTTACTCTGTTTTTTTACGTTATAAAAATACTGAAAAATTGCAATTCCCAAAGCGAGAATTGCAATTAAAATAAGATATATATTATTTATTGTGTCCAATTATTTTTTTAATGCTTTTATTTATTAGGTTAACATTCCGCCGCCAACATTTAGTACTTGTCCTGTTACATAGGCACTCATGTCGCTGGCAAAAAATACACATACATTTGCTACGTCTTCGGGTGTGCCTCCTCTTTTTAAAGGAATTTCGTTACGCCATTTTTGTACTTGTTCTGGGTCTAGTTTTTCGGTCATTTCTGTTTCAATAAAGCCTGGTGCAATTGCATTACAACGAATGTTACGAGAACCTAATTCTAATGCTACCGATTTAGTAAACCCAATAATTCCTGCTTTTGAAGCAGCGTAATTTGTTTGACCTGCATTCCCTTTTACGCCAACAACGGAACTCATGTTAATAATAGATCCTTTACGTTGCTTAAGCATTGTACGCTGCACTGCTTTAGTCATATTAAAAACAGATTTTAGATTTACTTCAATAACTTTATCAAAATCTTCTTCCGAAATACGCATTAACAGGTTGTCTTTTGTGATGCCTGCATTATTAATTAAAATATCTATACTGTCAAAGTCTTTTGTTACTTCAGTTATTAAGTCTTGTGATTCTTGAAAGCTTGCTGCGTTGGACTTGTATGCTTTTGCTTTTACTCCCATTGCAGTCAGTTCTTTTTCTAGCAACAAAGCTGGTGCTTCAGACGAGTTGTAGGTAAATGCTACGTTTGCTCCATTTGCAGCAAATGTTTTAGCAATACTCATACCTATACCCCTACTTGCGCCTGTTATAATTGCGGTTTTACCTTCTAAAAGTTTCATGATTTTTAATTTATTTAAAATTGCAGTCAAATATAGTTGTTTTTAATAAAACACAAATTTAAATACGTAGTAATCTTTGTAGATGTTAAATTATTCATATTTTTTGTTGGATTTGTTGGATTATAAAACAACAGATTATATATTTGTATCCCTTGAAATTTGAACCATGAAAGTAGGAATAAAAACTCAAAAAAAAAACCGCTTGCAATTACTGCATCAGTATTATCATTATACTGGGTTTTATGATTTTATTGGAGCTACTTTAAGAAAAACGATTGTACCTGTTATTTTATTTATAGGAGTCTTATTTTTATTTAATAAATATGTATATAATATTAATGAAGGTTTACAGTTAATTACTGAAACCTTTTCATCATTAGGTATTTTGTTAATATTTTATTTTTCTGAAAGTGTTTTAGGGCTAATACCTCCTGAAATATTTATTGCATGGGCAAAAAAAACAACATCACCTATTAGTATGCTAGTTACATTAAGTACATTATCTTACTTGGGAGGAATCACATCATTTTTTTTAGGAAAATCTGCTTTAAAAATTGATTCTGTAAAAAAATACCTTGAAGTTAAAATGAATAAACAATTAAAAAACACCAGTAAATGGGGTGGCTTCTTAATTGTTATAGGTGCTTTATTGCCTGTCCCGTTTGCTATTACTTGCATGACTGCGGGTATGATTAAATATCCGTTAAAAGGTGTTTTATTATTCGGAATATTCCGGTATTTGCGCTTTGCGATATATGGATATTTAATTTTTAATGTTGTCAGTTAATTTATAAAAATATGTTAGTTAAAATTTTTAAAGGAATTAGTTTTTTAGAAGGCGTCTCATTATTACTTTTGTTTTTTGTAGCAATGCCTTTAAAATATATGTTTGATATGCCTGAATATGTAAGACCCGTTGGAATGGCACACGGAATATTATTTATAATATACGTGCTTTTAACGATTATGGTTACGTTTGAGTTAAAGTGGAATGCAAAAACGGTAGCGATTGTTTTACTGTGTTCTATTATCCCGTTTGGAACGTTTTATATGGAGAAAAAATATTTAAGCGGAAAATAGTTGTTCGACAAAAACATAAAAAACCGTTCCGTTCCGTTGTAAAAATAAAAATTGATTGCAATTATAAGGTTTTACTTACTTATGGTATCTAAAAATTCGGCTTCAGTTAATATAATAATGGTTTCTATTGTTTGAGCTTTTTTAAGTTTGCTTCCTGCTTTTTCGCCAACCACTAAATAATCTAATTTTTTGCTTACTCCACTAATGGTTTTTCCTCCGTGTTCTTCTACCATTTTTTTAGCGTCATCACGTGTAAACTGAGTTAGTTTCCCTGTAAACAAAAACGATTTGTTTTCTAAACGTTTACTTATTAGCATTAAATCATTTTCATTTATAGCTAATTGTACTCCTGCATTTTTTAATTTTTTTACAATTGCTGCTTGATGATTATTTGTAAAAAATTCTCGTACACTTGTGGCTATTCGTTCCCCTATTTCATCTACATTTTCTAATTCTTCTTGCGTAGCGGTTGCGAGTGCATTTATTGTTTTGTAATAACGTGCTAGTTTTTTAGCTACGGTTGCGCCTACAAATCGGATTCCTAAACCAAATAATACTTTTTCAAAAGCTACAGTTTTCGATTTTTCGACACCTAATATTAAATTTTGAGCCGATTTTTCTGCCATTCGTTCTAAAGGTAAAATATCCGCTATGGTTAAATCGTATAAATCGGCATAGGTTTGTATTAAATTTTCTTTTACTAATAAAGCGACTGTTTCACTTCCTAACCCTTCAATATCTAATGCTTTTCGACTAATATAATGTTGTATTCTACCTATTATTTGAGGCGGACAGTCTAGTTCATTTGGGCAATAATGCTTTACGTCTCCTGTTGCACGTATCAATTCTGCATCACATTCGGGGCAATGTGTAATATATTGTGTTGGAGTAGAGTTTTTTGGTCGGTTTTTTAAATTAACTCCTATAATTTTAGGTATAATTTCCCCTCCTTTTTCTACATAAACGGTATCATTTACTCGAATGTCAAATTTTTCTATTTGATCTGCGTTGTGTAACGATGCTCTTTTAATTGTTGTACCTGCTAATAAAATGGGTTGCAAATTAGCCACTGGAGTTATTGCGCCTGTACGGCCAACTTGATATGATATTGAGTTTAAAAGTGTACTCACTTGTTCTGCTTTAAACTTATATGCCATTGCCCAGCGTGGTGATTTTGCGGTATAACCTAATTCTTCTTGCTGATCTAAATTGTTTACTTTTATGACTACTCCATCTATTTCATAAGGTAATTGATGACGTTCCGTTTCCCAATAGTTTACATACGCTAAAATTTCTTCTATATTTTTCACTAATTTAGCTTGTTTTGGCACTTTAAACCCGTAGTTTCTTGCTGCTTCTAGGCTTTCAAATTGTGTGGAAAATGTAGTGTTTAAGTTTTTGTTTTTTATGGTGTATAAATAACATTCTAACGGACGTTTTGCTACTTCACTACTATCTTTCAGTTTCAAACTTCCAGATGCGGTGTTACGAGGATTCATGTG
Organism: uncultured Kordia sp.; assembly: GCA_964635575.1. GTDB lineage: Bacteria > Bacteroidota > Bacteroidia > Flavobacteriales > Flavobacteriaceae. Next base: position 12,059 of record CAZWNY010000038.1, read on the forward strand.
TGGTTCTTCTCCATTCGAAATACGATCTTCATTCATTTTTAAAAAACCTGCATTGGGTAACATAATTTCTCCACGAATATCAAAATTTTCGGGATAATTTCCTTTTAATTGTAATGGTACCGATTTTATGGTTTTTATGTTTGTAGTTACATCATCACCTTCAATACCATCACCACGTGTTACTGCACGTGTCAGTTTTCCGTTTTGGTAAGTAATACTGATTGATGCTCCATCGTATTTTAATTCGCAAGTATAGGAAACATTATCGGTATCTAATATTTTATGAATACGTGTTTCCCAATCCAACAAATCTTCTTTGGAATAGGAATTGTCTAATGAGTACATTCTAAAACGATGGGTTACCGTATTAAATTTTTTGGTTACTTTTCCGCCTACTCGCAATGTTGGTGAGGTTTCATCAAAAAACTCGGGATGTTTTTTTTCTAAAGCTTGTAGTTTTTTAAGTTTTATATCAAATTCATAATCGGAAATGGTTGATTCATCTAAGGTATAATACTTATAATTATGTTGTCGAAGTTCTTTTCTTAATGATTCTATTTGTTGTTGGATATTCATAAATTGTATCTTCTTCCTTTAAACGGAAGAAACTTTTTTTCTTTATTGTTGTACTAATAATTTTAAAATTTTACGTTTTTAGGTTATTTTATACTTTTGTAGCGCGAATCATTCTATTATTTCCTGAAAAATCTTTACGCAATACTACATTTTTAAACCCTATTTGATGCAATAAATTTACGGTTTCTTTTCCTAAGTATTGATTAATTTCAAAAAATAATATTCCTTTTTTTGTTAAACTTTCATATGCATATTCTCCAATGCTTTTGTAAAAAATTAACGAATCATTATCGGTTACAAATAATGCTAGATGCGGTTCATGGTTTAACACATTTTTTTTAATTTCTTTTTTTTCTGAATTACGTACATATGGCGGATTTGATACAATGATATCAAATTTAGCTTGATTCAAATCTGTATTTAATTTTTCTTTTTGTAATGCATCAGAAACCACAAAATGTATTGAAACTTTATTATTTATAGCATTTTTTTGTGCTATTTTTTGTGCTTTTTCCGAAACATCGACTGTTGTAATTATTGCATTTGGTAAGTTTTTAGCTAAACTAATTGGAATACAACCACTTCCTGTTCCAATTTCAAGTATGTTGAGTTTTAAATTTAATGTTTTAAGTTCATTTACAATCCAATCTACCAACTCTTCTGTTTCTGGCCGTGGTATTAAAGTATCTGGTGTTACCAAAAAAGGCAATCCATAAAATTCTGTTTCCCCTAATATATACTGAATCGGTTTTTCGGTTTTTAATTGTGCTATTGCAGATTTTAAAAATAATTGGTCTAATTTTTTAATTTTTAAACTCGGGTTTAAAACTACATCTATCCGTTTTATGTTTAGTTTGTCTTCTAATAAACGATATAAAAACGCATCAATTTCTTGTGCGCCATAAATGGCTTGTAATTCCGTTTGTATATATTTTTTAAATTCCGATACTTGCATTACAATTTTGCTATCATATAGGTTGTGCAATTATTTAAAATTTTAATATCAGCTCTATCAACAATTACATCATTTATTTTTAATGCAAAATACATTCTGTTTTTAGCATTATAGGTGTTGTAAATGTCCAACAAAGTAACATCTTGACAATCGGTATCTGTTTTTAGCGCACTAAATTCTATTAACACTTTTTGTGTTAGGTAATTAACTGCTAAATTGTATTTCGGTTTTATTTCTCTTATTTTTATTTCTGACATCGATAAATTAACGCTATTTTTGTGAGGTAAATTTAGTATTATGAAACAAACTATCCTATTATTCGCATTGATTTTCTCTTTAAACTCTTGTGTAACTAAAAAAATTGAATATCAGAAGTTAGAAAACCTTCAAGTGTTAAGCGTCAGCAATAAGGAAATTACGCTACGTGCAGATGCAATTTTTAAAAATCCGAATATTTTAGGCGGCACAGTAACTCCTGAAAATATTTTGGTTTTTATTGATGGCAAAGAAATTACTACAGTAAAGTCGTCTGAATTTAAAGTTCCCGCTCGAAAAAACTTTAGTGTTCCGTTAGAAGTTACTATACCGTTTAAAAAACTTTCCGGAAGTGGTGGAATTTTAGGGGCTTTTTTAAATAGCTTAGGGAAAACACATGAAATTAGTTTTAAAGGAAACTTAAACTACAAAGTAGCTGGAATAAAATCAACCTATGAAATTAACCATACTGAAAAACTGAAGTTATAAATCACGAAATTTACATACAACGTTGTTTAGAATTGGCTAAAAATGGTTTAGGAACAACTGCTCCAAACCCAATGGTTGGCGCTGTTATTGTTTATAATAGTCGGATTATTGGCGAAGGATATACTAGTTTATATGGCGGAAATCATGCGGAAGTAAATGCTATACATTCGGTTAAAAATAAGTCGCTTTTAAAAAAATCTACTATTTATGTATCTTTAGAGCCGTGTAGCCATTTCGGAAAAACTCCTCCGTGTAGTCAATTGATCATAAAACATCAAATACCTACTATTATTATTGGTTGTATTGATGAATCTGCATTGGTTTCAGGAAGCGGAGTTAAACAATTAAAAGCAAACGGTTGCACTGTTATTATTGGGGTTTTAGAAGATGAATGCAAAGAAATAAACAAACGTTTTTTTACATATCATAATAAAAAAAGACCGTATATATTTTTAAAATGGGCACAAACACAAAATGGCTTTATTGCTCCTAAAAATAACACCAAAATTACTTGGATAAGCAATAACTTTAGCAAACAATTAGCGCATAAACTACGCGCTGAAGAACAAGCAATTTTAGTAGGCACAAATACCGTAATTACTGATAACCCTAAATTAAATTGTAGAAATTGGATTGGTAATAATCCTGTGCGAATTATTTTGGATAAAAATTTACGAATCCCTAAAGGTTATCATGTTTTTGATGGTCGTGTAAAAACAATTGTAATTACTGAACAATCAGAAAAAGATGGTAATTTTAAACACCTTACAAAACACCTGTTTGATCGCAAGCAAAAACTTGTTTTTGAAACTATCGATTTTACAAAAAATGTAGCTTCTCAAATAGCAGCTGTTTTATATAAACACGAAATACAATCTGTAATTATAGAAGGCGGAAGTAAAACGTTACAAACTTTTATTGATGCTAATTTATGGGATGAAGCTCTCGTTTTTACAGGAACACCATCTTTTAAAAATGGAATAAAAGCTCCTGTTTTAAGCGGAAAACTAATCGAAACACTACACATAAAAAGCGATACGCTTAATACCTATTTTAATGATTAAAAATTTAATATTCGATTTTGGCGACATTTTTATTAATTTAGACAAAAAAGGTGCGCTTGAAAACGCATTGCAATTGTTTAAAATAAAAACGTTTACTCCTGAAATGATACATACTAACAAACAGTATGAAATGGGATTGATAACTACACAAGATTTTTTAAATTTTTATGAACTCCAATTCCCATTTACCACTCAAAAAAACATTATTAACGCTTGGAATATTTTATTGAAGGATTTTCCTGAACATCGGTTGCAATTTATAAAAGATGTTTGTAAAAAGTACCGTTGCTTTTTATTGAGCAACACCAATGAAATGCATATTGATTGGATTAAAAACGATTGGGGAATGGAATTATACAACGAATTTAAAGTTTGTTTTGAAGTATTTTACTTGTCGCACGAAATGAAAATGCGCAAACCCAATGCTACTATTTTTGAATATGTTTTAGAAAAACATCAACTTAACCCAAAAGAAACTTTATTTATTGATGACACGCAAGAAAACACCGATACAGCTCAAAAATTAGGAATCCATACTTGGCATTTAAACCCTGAAAAAGAAGATGTTTCAAGTTTATTTACCGTTAAAAACAATCTATTTTAATGTTATTTTTAATTCTGAGCATTCTATTTTCAAGTAGTATTTTTATCGTTTTTAAATTATTTAACACTTATAATATACACACGTTACAAGCAATTGTAGTTAACTATTTTGTTGCATTAACTATCGGATTACTTTCCTATAAAAATGAAGTAATTTTTTTCGAAATCCCTAATAAAACATGGTTTGTTGGCGCTGTTTGTTTAAGCATACTATTTATTAGTGTATTTAATATTATGGCTATTACCGCTCAAAAAAATGGAGTAACAGTTGCTGCAGTTGCAGGAAAAATGTCGGTTATTATTCCTGTGTTTTTTGGAGTATTAGTGTATCATGAAAAATTATCGAGCTGGCAAATAACAGGTGTTGTTTTGGCGTTAATAGCGGTATATTTAACTACTGCTAAAGGAGAAAAAAAACTATCCATAAATCATTTTTTATTTCCATTTTTACTATTTTTAGGATCAGGAATAATTGACACCACTATAAAATATGTACAAACTAATTATGTAAAAAATTCCGAATTACCTTTGTTTACAGCAACTATATTTGGTTTTTCAAGTATTATAGGACTAATTATGTTATGGTTTAATAAACCGAAACTTCAATTAAAAAATGTAATTGCAGGTTTGTTTTTAGGAATTATAAATTATTACTCCGTCTATTATTTATTACATGCTTTGGCAACTAAAGCTATTTTTAGTGGAGCTATTTTTACCATCAATAATGTTTCGATAGTAATGCTAACCACTTTATTAGGCGTCCTCTTATTTAAAGAAAAATTAAACACTAAAAATTGGATAGGAATTTGTTTTGCCATAATTTCGATATTTTTAATACTCAAATAAAAACACTTGTCTACAATTAAAGATACATATTATACTATAACCACTTCATTTGAAGGTGAAATATTTAAAGATAAAGGCAGTAAATTTATTGGCTACAGCTACCCTATTCAATCTGAGAATGAAGTAAAACCCCTTATCGAAAAATTAAAAAAACAACATTATGCCGCACGTCATTGGTGTTATTCTTGGCAATTAGGAACAACAAAAACACGCTATCGGGCAAATGATGATGGTGAACCAAACAACTCCGCAGGACAACCCATTTACGGACAAATACAAGCATTTGGTGTAACCAATATATTAATTGTAGTAGTTCGTTATTTTGGAGGCACAAAATTAGGAGTTGGTGGTTTAATAAATGCCTACCGAACAGGAGCGCAATTAGTTTTAGAAGTTTCAGACATTAAAACAAAAACTATTGATCGTGTTTTCAAAATTACCTTTGAGTATAAAGATATGAATAAGGTGCAACGCATAATTAAAGAGAAAAACCTCAATATTCGTACTCAAAAATTAGAATTAAACTGTGAATACATTATACCTGTTCGTAAAAAAAATGCACAACAAATATTTGACATTTTTGACCATTTATATGGTGTATTAATTACTGAAGAAGAAGATTAGAGAACTTTATAACTCTAAATTAATTTTCCAAATAACCACCATCAATCAGTTTTTTTATTAAATAGCCAGGGCAATTTATTGGACGTTTTGTTTTCATATCTACAAATACTAAAATAATAGTAGAATTTGCGATAAATTCGCCTTTTTCATTATATAATTCTTGATCAATTATAATTTTTACGGTTGGTTTTTCACGAAGCATTGTTTTAATCGTTATTATTTCATCATAAAGAGCAGGTTTTTTAAAATTAATATTCAAATTTACTACAGGAAGCATCACGCCTTCTTCCTCCATGTTTTTATATGAAACACCAATAGATCGTAGCCACTCAACTCTTGAAACCTCTAAGTATTGCGCATAGTTACCATGATATACAACTCCCATTTGGTCAGTTTCTCCGTAGCGTACT
>CAZWNY010000039.1:0-17494 GCA_964635575.1 uncultured Kordia sp.
TTTAATAAACTTTAGATATTTCTATATCAAATAGGATTTTAAAGAACCAAAAAATAATATATCATTATTACAATAAATATAATTAGAAAATATATATTTATTTATTACATTATGATATAATTATTAATATTCATAATTGTTGTTTTTTAATTCACGTTTGGTTTTCTTGTAAAAGTGATTTATTTTTTAATAATCAAATAGCATTCCATTTTGATGGATTTTTTTTCCATTTTTGCAATGCATTTTTTTCAGAGATATTAATATAGTTTGTTTCTTCTGCTTGTTCTATTAAATTGTCATAGTTGCTTAATGTATGTAAAATTACGTTGGCGTTTTTAAAATTTTCTTCTGCAATGTCAAAGCCATAAGTAAATAGGGCAATCATTCCTTTTACCGTGGCTCCATGGTTTTTTAGTACATCAACAGTTTTCAAACTACTGCCGCCGGTACTAATTAAATCTTCCACAACTACTATTTTTTTATTCGTATCTAAAAAGCCTTCAATTTGGTTTTTTCTGCCGTGTTTTTTTGCTTCAGGTCTTACATATATAAAAGGTAAACCCATTTCTTCGGCAACTAAAGCGCCAATTCCTATTGCCCCAGTAGCTACACCAGCAATTACATCGGGTTTTCCGTAAGCTTTTTCTATTTGTATGGCTAATTGTTGTCTTATGTAAGTGCGTATTTTGGGGTAAGAAAGCGTAATTCGGTTGTCGCAATATATTGGAGATTTCCATCCTGAAGCCCATGTAAAAGGGTTGTTAGGTTGTAGTTTTATGGCATTAATTTTTAACAATAATGCAGCGGTTTGTTTTGCGGTGTCTTTGTCTAAAATCATAAATACAAAACTACTATAATTTTAATTGTTTTAGGTTGAATATCTAAAAAATACCGTAACTTTATCAATTGAAAATTAACATAAAAAGTACGATGTATAAAATTTTTGTAAGCGAAAGACCAATTATACTCACTAATAGGGTTATAAAAGAGTCGGGCTTTAAAGTTTTTTTGTTAAAAACTGTAAATTTAGAAGAAGTTATAAGAAGCTTGCAACGTGCCACTTACCAAGAAGTGCATTTATATCATCCTGATGCAACACAACTATTACCAATTTTTAAAAAAAAATTAGGTTTTAGAGTTGCAGGAGGCGGTTTGGTTATTAATAAAAACAAAGAACTCCTTTTTATTGAGCGAAATAATAAATGGGATTTGCCAAAAGGACGTGCTGAAAAAGGAGAGGATATTAAAACTACATCATTACGAGAAGTAGAAGAAGAAACAGGTGTTGAAGGATTATCGATAACTAAATTTTTACAGAAAACGTATCATGTTTATAAAAGTAACGGTAGGTTTAAATTAAAAATTACACATTGGTATTTAATGACAACCAATTATGAAGGCAAATTAACTCCGCAAAGCGAAGAAGGAATAACTCAAGCTGTTTGGAAAACTCCTGAAAACGCTAAAGACAGCCTTCCAAACGCATACTCTAACGTAGCATTATTAACGCATTTGTACTTGAGCGATTTTTAGTTTAAAACTCAATTAGTAAATGTAATTTTATAAATGCGATTATTTATTGAGAAGCATCCATTAAATTGGTGTTATCTTTTAGTTTTTGTAGCTTTTCTTTAAACTGAGTATCAAAAAGATTAAGATTGGTCGTTAAAATTATACTATTTTTATTGGTAACAAATGTTTTATGAATGCTATTTAGAAGTAATTTTTTAGAAATAGAATTAATATTTACCGCTAAATATTCGTTTTCAGAATTTAATTTTGAAATTATTTTTTTCCAAATAGAGATGTCATTATCAACACAAATGCCAATAAACTGGTAATTTGTTGTAGCATTATATAATTTTGCTTTTTCGTGCGTTAATTTTAAATGGCGAGGGTAATTTTTTGTCCAAAAATAAAAAACAGTAGGTTTATTAATAACGGTGTGTATATCAATTTCTTCTTCTTTTGAGTTGATAACAGTAAAGTTAGGTAATTTTGTACCCGTTTTTAACTGTTTTAATTGTTGAATAACTTGCGTTAAATATTTATTAGCAATGTTATTGGTATTGTATTTTTTATATGCAATTAAAAGGGCATCAAGATTAATGTTGTTCTGTTTTTTGTCTAAAAAATTAATTGCAGTCTTATACAATAGTTTATTTCGTAATACACTATCCGTAGTAATTGAATCAGATATCCGTAGTTTTTTTTTGTAAATTTTTAAAACAGTATTGTCAGTGCTATTTTTAGAGGTTAATTGATCCACTAATGTAGTCATGTAATTAAAGTATGGTGGAAAATTATTTAATGTATGCGAATTAAAGTTTATTTTTTTTCGGTAGTTAAAATACTCTTTGGGTAACGTTATGTTTTCATTTTTATAATTATGTGTAGCGTATTTTTCCCTTAATGCATATATAGGATAACTTATTAATGTTTTTGATATCAAATAAAACGCTTCCGAAAATTTTTGTTTACTTCGGTATCGTTCTAAATTAGCTAAACGTTCACTGAGTTTCCGGTTTGTTGTGGCTATAAAATTTTCTGGTGATGTCGAAAATAATTCAGCACACTTTTTTATATCTGCTTCATTTTTTAAAAAAGAATTAATTAAAAAATTATTTTTAACAGCTCCTTTTCCCGAAAAAGTAAGTGTTTCGTCAAAATCAATAGTGTTTACACGTAAAAATAAACTATCATTAACTTCTAAATGTAAGTATTGAAACTCCTTGTGATTAAAAGTATATAAACCAGGAGTAAAATTTTTAAACTGATATGTAAATGTATTATTAGCACTTAAAAAAATAGAATCTACTAATTTATTATCTTTTAAAAGCAGTACATAATTGTTGTTAGGATTAATTATTTCGCCACCAAAGTAAGTAGTTTGGTGTATTGTATTTGCTTCCTTTTTATTGTCGCAGCTAATAAAAGCAAATACAGTAAATAAGTAAAATATATGTTTCATAATACAGAAGGACTATAGTTAAGTTGGCGTTTTATGAGTTGCATCATCTTAGTGCAACAACAAATGTACAATTAAGAACCGTAATTAGCAATAGTGTATTAATAAATTGAAGTTAAGGTTACGTTAATATTGTCTTAAAACACAGTTTTTTTTTTAATTAAGCAAGTATATTTGTCGTAGAAAGTAATTACAGATTTAAAATCTGTATAAATAACTAAAGAATAATATTTTGAAATAATTTGTAAGTATAGTTAACAAACGCTATTTTTGCAGAAAAATTAAACAAAAATAAAATGGCAACAAATAGAACATTTACAATGATAAAGCCAGATGCTGTTGAAAACGGACACATCGGAGCTATATTAGCAAAAATTAATGCTGCAGGATTTAAAATTGCAGCAATGAAATTAACACAATTATCTAAACGTGATGCTGAAATTTTTTATGGAGAACACAGTGAGCGTCCTTTCTTTGGAGAATTAGTAACGTTTATGACTCGAGGTCCAATTGTAGCGGCTATTTTAGAAAAAGATAACGCAGTTGAAGATTTTAGAACTTTAATTGGCGCAACCAATCCAGTAGATGCTGCAGAAGGTACAATACGTAAAATGTTCGCAACTTCTATTGGAGAAAATGCAGTACACGGTTCTGATAGTGATGTAAGTGCAGCTAAAGAAGGAATTTTTCATTTTTCAGGAAGAGAAATTTTTTAAGTATCTAAACGATATTAAATAAAAACAGTTTATAAAAGACCTAATTGCATACATGCAATTAGGTCTTTTTTTACACTTTTATAACTATAATATTTTTTGTAAATTAGCAAAACTAAAACCAAAAATAATGTACAACTCAAAAATAATAGGTTTAGGTAAATATGTGCCAGAAAATGTGGTAACTAATAGCGATTTATCTAAATTAATGGATACCAATGATGCTTGGATAACCGAGCGAACAGGTATAAAAGAAAGAAGATGGGTAAAAAAAGGAGACGGAAATACCACTACAACAATGGCTGTAAAAGCAGCAAAAATTGCTATTGAACGCTCGGGTATTGATAAAAATGATATCGATTTTATAATATTTGCAACCTTAAGTCCAGATTACTATTTTCCAGGTCCAGGAGTAGAAGTGCAATATGCACTAGGTATTAAAACTATTGGTGCTTTAGATGTTCGAAATCAATGCTCTGGATTTGTATATGCAATTTCCGTAGCCGATCAATTTATAAAAACAGGAATGTATAAGAATATTTTGGTAATTGGTTCCGAATTACAATCTAAAGCGTTAGATAAAACCACACGCGGAAGAAGTATATCGGTTATATTTGGCGATGGGGCAGGAGCTGCAATTTTAACTCGTGAAGAAGACAATAGTAAAGGGATATTATCAACACATTTACACGCTCAAGGAGAATTTGCTGATGCTTTAATTTTAAAAGAACCCGCAATGGGAACTCGTTGGGTAAATGAAATTATTGCAGATAACAATCCAAATGAAGAAGGCTATTTTCCGTATATGAACGGACAATTTGTATTTAAAAATGCAGTAGTTCGGTTTTCGGAAGTTATACATGAAGGATTGGTGAAAAATAACCTAAAAAAAACAGATATCGATTTATTAATACCACACCAAGCAAATTTACGTATTGCACAATTTATACAACGTAAATTTGGTTTATCAGATAGCCAGGTGTTTAATAATATTCAAAAATATGGTAATACCACAGCGGCATCTATAATTATAGCATTAACCGAAGCATGGGAAGAAAATAAAATAAAAGAAGGTGATACAATTGTATTAGCAGCTTTTGGGAGTGGTTTTACTTGGGGAAGTGTAATTATAAAATGGTAACTTTTAAAACTGTGGTATAATGTTTTTTTAACTTTATCATTTGTTAATCTGCGGTTTGATATGTGTTACTTGTTTCGTCAAAGTCAATAGGAGTTAATTTTATTCATAAATTAACACACAACAGATGCTTTTTTTATTGTAAAATGATTATTTTTGAACTTATTACAGAAAGTTACCTTTTTTATGAGATTACCTACATTATTTAAACAAACTAAAAATAAAACCTACGATTATCAAGCACGTTATTATAGCGAGCGAAAAGAGCGTTTGCAAGAGTTACACGAAAAACATCATGGAAAAACAGAATATGGTGTATCAGGCAATTTTAAAAGAAGAGTATCTTTTAGAAACGATTGGAAAGCCGTAAATAAAGAAGTAGAAACAAAAAAATCAAATATAAGAATACTAATTATCATCATTCTATTATCAATTATAGCGTATTTAGTATTAGAAAAATATAACATTAAATTATTTTAATGAGCGATATTATTCAACTATTGCCTGACCATGTTGCCAACCAAATTGCAGCAGGTGAAGTGGTGCAACGTCCAGCATCTGTAGTAAAAGAACTACTAGAAAATGCAATAGATGCAAAAGCAACTCACGTACAATTATTAGTAAAAGAAGCAGGTAAAACCTTAATACAAGTTATCGATAATGGTACAGGAATGAGCGTAACCGATGCCAGATTATCCTTTGAGCGTCATGCAACCTCAAAAATCGCTACTGCCGAAGATTTGTTTCAGCTTAATACAAAAGGATTTCGAGGAGAAGCATTAGCATCTATAGCAGCAATTGCACACGTGATGTTAAAAACAAAACGAGACGAAGATGAATTAGGTACACAAATAAAAATAGAAGGAAGCGAAGTGATTTCGCAAGAAAATATTGTAACCCCAAAAGGAACGTCAATAGCAGTTAAAAATTTGTTTTTTAATATTCCAGCTCGTCGTAATTTTTTAAAATCAAACCAAGTAGAAATGCGTCATATTATGGACGAATTTCAACGCGTAGCATTAGTACACCCTGAAATTTCATTTTCGATGTATCATAACGCAAGTGATGTTTATGTATTGCCCGAAGGTAATTTTAAACAACGAATAGTCGCTATTTTTGGTAAAAAAACCAATGAAAAATTAGTGCCTGTTAATGAAAACACTGAAATTGTAAAAATAAAAGGCTTTGTATTAAAACCTGAATTTGCAAAACGTAGCAGAGGTGAACAATTCTTTTTTGTAAATAACCGTTTTATAAAAAGCCCATACTTAAACCATGCTATTACCGCTGCTTTTGAAGGCTTATTAAAAGAAAAATCGTATCCAGGATATTTTTTATCATTACAAGTAGATCCAAAATCAATAGACATTAATATACATCCTACAAAAACTGAAATTAAGTTTGATAATGAGCACAACTTATATGCCATTATTCGTTCGGCAGTAAAACATAGTTTAGGACAATTTCAAGTCGCACCCATATTAGACTTTAAAAGAGATTCAAGTATGGATACGCCGTATTCCTATAAAAATAAAACCATTACTTCACCAGCTATTGAAGTCGATAGTAACTTTAATCCGTTTACAAATCAGATAAAACAAAACACAAAAACATCAAACTATACCTCAACAAAATATCCAAAAAAAAGTACCGAAAGTTGGAAAGGTTTATATGTAGGTTTAGCATCTAAAATATCGCCGTCAACAAACCAAGAGAAAGTTATTTCTTTTGAATCGGAAGTTACAACAGGTTCTTTTTTTGAAGAAATGCATATTGAGCAAGAGCAAATAACACTTCAAATTCAAAATAAATATATTGTTAGTAAAATAAAATCGGGAATGATGGTAATTAACCAACATCGTGCACATGAGCGTATTTTATTTGAAGAGTTTTTAAAACATATTACATTAAAAAAAGCAATGAGTCAGCAGTTATTGTTTCCAGTAATTATAAATGCAACGCCGCAAGAAATTTTATTTTTAAAAGAAATTAAAGATGCTTTAGAGCGTACAGGTTTTGTGTTTTCTAAAATAGAAAACGAAACCATAAAAATTAGTGGAGTTCCAATAAGTATTGAAAATAATAGTGTAACGGTTGTAATTGCCGATTTATTAGCATCAACAAATGAAGAAATAAACACAAGTGTATACGCAACTTTAGTCGCAAAATCACTCGCCAAAAATTTAGCAGTAAAAAGTGGTAAAAAATTAACTAAACAAGAACAAGAAGATATGGTAAATCGTTTGTTTGCATGTAAAGAACCAACTATTACACCAACTAACAAACCTATTTTTATAACGTATAGTACAACTGATTTCGATAAAAAACTATTTTAAAATGGCAAAACTAACAGAAACCGTAAAACATCTAATTATTATAAATGTGCTATTTTTTATAGCGACTTATGTTTTAAAAACAAGAGGTATAAATTTAGAAGACTATCTAGCTCTTTTTTTTATTAAAAACCCAATGTTTCAGCCTTGGCAGTTTGTAACTACAATGTTTATGCACGCTAGTGTAAATCATATTTTATTTAATATGTTAGCATTATGGATGTTTGGATCTCCGTTAGAAGAAATGTGGGGAAAAAATAAATTTTTATTTTATTATTTTTCAACAGGAATTGGAGCAAGCTTAATTTATACATTAGCTAATTATTTGCAGTTTCAGCCTGTTTTCGATGCTTTATTGTCTTCAGGTTTACAAGAATCAGAAATTTTAAATATTTTAAAAACAGGACAATATAATACCTCAATTTTAGAACGTGTTTCGGCAGAATCACTATCCTCTTTATATCAAATATTTAATACTCCAGCAGTAGGAGCTTCAGGAGCAATAATGGGATTATTGGTTGGTTTCGGAATGTTGTTTCCAAATGCAGAGTTAATGTTGTTGTTTTTCCCTGTACCTGTAAAAGCAAAGTATTTTATACCTGTTTTAATCGGTTTAGATGTGTTTTCAGGTTTGACAGGTGTTTCGGTGTTTAGTCCGAATAACACCGCATATTGGGCACATATTGGCGGTGCGTTAATAGGATTATTGATGATGTTGTATTGGAAACGCATACAATTTGATAAAAATAGATGGAATTAAACGCCCTACAAAAATAGAAAATGGATAAAGATCAAATACTAAAAAAATATAAAGCATTAAACATTGCTGAAAAACTCATTGTTATTAATGTAGGAATTTTTATGGTGTTTACAATATTGTTCTCGGTATTTAAAAGTAAAGTAACAGCTAATTTTTTTGTTTTAAATAGTGATTTTATAACAACCATATTAAACCCATGGAGCATATTAACGTATGCTTTTATGCACGCAGATTTTATGCATCTGTTTTTTAATATGCTGATGTTGTACTACATTTCAAAGCTATTTTTTTCTATTTTTAATGTAAAACTTTTTTTAAAGGTATATTTATTAGGAGCAATTGCAGGAGCAATAGCTTTTTTATTAGCATGCAATATGTTTCCTGTGTTTTTTGTTAATAATAATTATTTAGTAGGAGCTTCTGCAGCAATAACCGCAATTTTAATATTTTTATGCACAAGTTTTCCGAAACAAAACGTACAAGTATTTACGTTTCAATTAAAACTATGGCATATAGGAGCAACTTTTGTAGTGCTAGATGTTTTTCGACTTTTTTCAGATAATTCAGGCGGATATATTGCTCATTTAGGAGGTGCTTTATTAGGCTATTTATATGCAAAACAATACTTAAAAGGGAACGATATTGGGAAAGGTTTTGAAAAAATAATGAAAACCATAACAAATTGGTTTGTTAAAAAACAACAAACTAAAATGAAAACCGTACATAAAACCCGTAGAAACCGTAATGAAGCACACCAAACAGTGCATCAAAAAAATAAAGCAAAACAAAATAAAATAAACGTAATTTTAGATAAAATAAGTAAAAGCGGTTACGATAGTTTAACAAAAGAAGAAAAAGAATTTTTATTTAAATAACTCATAAAAATTAAGTGATTAAAAAAATAAATTAGGTGAAAAATTTAAAAAGGATAGATAAATTAATATACCTACTAAACAGTGTTTTTGCAGTGGTATTGCTATTCTCTTATATATTGCCATTTGTTGCGCCTAAAGTATTTTCAGTATTGTCAGTGCTGAGTTTATCAGTGCCTGTTTTATTGATTGTAAACGTATTGTTTTTTTTTTATTGGTTACTAAAAGCTAAAAAGCAATTATTGTTGTCGTTATTAGTTTTAGGTATTGGTTACAAAAATGTAAGTACGTTGTATCGATTTTCTTCGGATGAAGCTCCAAAATACAAAACAAATAGCATATCTGTAATGAGTTATAACGTGCGTTTATTCAATTTACATAATTGGATAAAAACAACAGACGTTCCTGTCGAAATTTCCAGATTTATTAAAAAAGAAAACCCCGATGTGCTAGCTTTTCAAGAATTTCATCCACATAAAAAAATAAATTTCGCACAATATAAGTATAAATATCAATCACTTTCAATACATAAAACAAAGTACGGGCAAGCCATTTATTCTAAATATAAAATTGTAAGTAAAGGCGATATTGTATTTAAAAAATCCTATAATAAAGCTATTTTTGTTGATATTTTAAAAGGAAAAGATACACTTCGAATTTACAATGTACATTTTGAGTCCTTACATATTAACCCAGATGTAAAAGAACTAAAAAAAGCAAATAAAGAACAGTTAGTAAAAAAGATTGGTAGTCGTTTTGTGTTACAACAACAACAAGTAGAACAAGTGCTAGCGCATCAGCAAAAAAGTAATTACAAAAAAATTATTTTAGGCGACTTTAACAATACAGCGTATTCCTATATATATAAACAGTTTAAAAACAAAAAATTTAAAGATGCTTTTGAAATATCAGGAAACGGTTTCGGTAAAACCTATAACTTTAAACTATTTCCGTTGCGTATCGATTTTATTTTAATCGATGAAACTTTACACGCAACTAAATTCAAAAATTACTCCCAAAAACTATCAGATCATTACCCAATAAAAACCAGTGTTTTTTGGTGATTGAATAACTGTTTTGTTTTAAACCTTCAGTATTTCGTTTCATCATATTATAAAATCATTCCGTATATTTGTTGCTAAATAATAATTATGGAACTAAAATTAAATAAACCCATTTGTTTTTTCGACTTAGAAACAACAGGAATACAGGTGTCAAAAGATAGAATAGTAGAAATATCAATACTAAAAATATTCCCAAACGGAAATAAAGAAAGTAAAACTTGGCGAGTAAATCCAGAAATGGATATCCCAAAAGAAGCATCAGACATACACGGAATTACCAATAAAATGGTAGAAAATCATCCAACATTTAATCAATTAGCTGCTGAGGTATATCAAATAATAAAAGACTCTGATTTAGCAGGTTTTAATTCCGATCGCTTTGATATTCCGTTATTAGCAGAAGAAATGTTGCGTGCAAAAATTGATTTCGATTTAAAAAACAATGTAACAGTTGATGTGCAAACAATATTTTTTAAAAAAGAACAACGTACATTAAGTGCAGGATATCAATTTTATTGCAATAAAAACTTAGATGGAGCTCACTCAGCAGAAGCAGATACCATGGCAACCTATGAGATTTTATTAGCACAGTTAAAAAAATATCCAGATTTAGAAAACGATGTTAAAACATTGAGCGAATTTACAACACGTAGAAAAACAGCAGATTTTGCAGGCTTTATCATATTTAATAAAAACGGAAAAGAAGAGTTTGGTTTTGGGAAACACAAAGGTAAATTAGTAGAAGAAGTAATAGCAAACGAACCAGGTTATTTTGGATGGATTCAAAACGCAGATTTCCCGCTATATACCAAAAAAGTATTAACAGCCATTAAATTACGTCAGTTAAACAATAAATTTTAATAGCAAAGCGACAGTCAAAAAAAGAATACTACAATTTTTAACCAAAACCACATGAAGATAATTTGTATAGGTAGAAATTATGCCAACCACATATCAGAACTAAAAAACGAAAAACCAACAGAACCAATCGTGTTTTTAAAACCCGACACAGCAATATTGTTAAAAAAACAACCTTTTTTTATTCCCGATTTTTCTAATAATGTACAACATGAAGTAGAGGTTTTAGTGAAAATTAATCGCATTGGTAAATATATAGATACGAAGTTTGCACATAAATACTATCAGGAAATAGGGTTAGGAATTGATTTTACAGCACGTGATTTGCAACAACAATTAAAAGCAAAAGGATTACCTTGGGAAAAAGCAAAATCGTTTGACGGAGCAGCAGTTGTTGGTAATTGGTTAGATAAAAATAAGTTTAATGACATAAATAATATCAATTTTAGGCTGTTAAAAAACGGAAAACAAGTACAAATAGGCTCAACCAAAAATATGCTTTGGAAAATAGATGAGTTAATTGCTTATGTATCACAATATTTTACCTTAAAAATAGGAGATATTATTTTTACAGGAACACCATCAGGAGTTAATAAAGTAGAAACAAATGATACATTAGAAGGTTTTTTAGAAGCAGAAAAAATATTTAAAATTACCGTAAAATAATGAAGCAATACTATAAACTACATGCAATACGTGAAATAGCAGGAGAAGATGAAAGTTTTATAGTAATTATTATTGCTGCTTTTCTAGAAGAAATTCCTGAAGCGGTAGGCTTAATAAAAGAAGGATTGCAAGAAGGAAATCACAATAAAGTATATCAAAACGCACATAAAATAAAACCAACCGTACAACAATTTGAGTTGCCAATATATAAGGAGTTAATTATATTACAAGATTGGGGTAAATTTAAGCAAAATACAAATGTAGATGCAGTATTTTTAAAACTTGAAAACATAATAAATAAAGTGATTTTAGAAATGAAAACAAACTTTAATTTGTAATGAAAGCAGAAATAATAACCATTGGTGACGAAATATTAGCAGGTCAAGTAATTGACACAAACGCTACGTTTATAGCCGGTCAATTAAATAAAACAGGTATTTCGGTAATTCAAATAACATCAATACAAGATAACAAACAACATATTGTCAATGCACTTTCAGAGGCAGCAACCAGAGCCGATTTAATTTTAACCACAGGAGGCTTAGGTCCTACAAAAGACGACATTACTAAAAACGCTTTTTGCGAATATTTTAACGACACGTTGGTGCAAAATGATATCGTTTTACAGCACATTACGAATTTGTTTAAAACCATAACGAACAAACCGTTAAATAGTTTAAATAAACAACAAGCATTAGTGCCGTCAAAAGCAATAGTATTACATAATGAAAATGGTACTGCACCAGGAATATGGATGGAAGAAAACAATAAAACTTATATTGTATTGCCAGGAGTTCCATATGAAATGAAAGCATTAGTTAAAAATGAAGTATTACCAAAATTAACTTCAAAATTTCAATTACCTTATATAATAAACAAAACTATAGTTACACAAGGAGAATCAGAAAGTGTATTAGCTGAACGTATAGCTTTTTGGGAAGATGCATTGCCAAAACATATTAAACTATCCTATTTGCCAAACTTAGGAATGGTAAAATTAAGATTATCAGCAAAAGGAATAAATAAACAAAAAGTAACACAAGAAATTACCGAACAAATAGAAAAAATCCTGCCACATTTAAAAGAAATACATATAGGATTTGAAAATACATCTTTAGAAACCGAAATAGCACAATTGTTAACAACAAAAAATCAAACATTATCAGTATCAGAAAGTTGTACAGGCGGTTTAATAACGTCAAGCATTACCAAAAATAAAGGAGCATCTTCTTTTTTTAAAGGCGGAATCATAACCTGTCAAATTCAAACTAAAGTAATGTTGTTAGGGGTTTCGGACAAAACCATTAACAAACATACAGTAGTTAGTGAGCAAGTTGCTTTAGAAATGGTGGAGCAAACAAAACGTATGTTTCAATCGGATTATGCAATAAGTGTAACAGGTAATACAGACCTAACAAAAGGAGGTTCCGATACGGAAGTAGGAACAGTGTATATCGCTATAGCAACGCCAGAAAAAATGAGTGTAAAAAAGTTTAATTTTGGTAAAAATCGATATAAAGTTCAGAATAAAGCAAAAAATAACGCACTAGAACTGCTAAAAAAAGCTATTTTAGAATAGGTTATAGGCAATAAAACAAGGGTTTAGTAGGTTTTTTAAAAATAATTAAAATATTTTATTATTTTTCTTTGTGTAATTAATGAAAAGCCGTAAATTTGCACTTCGTTTAGAAATAACAAAAGAATAGAAAAATGTCAAGAGTTTGTGAACTTACTGGAAAAAAAGCAATGGTTGGGAACAATGTTTCTCACGCGTTAAATAGAACAAAGCGTAAATTTAATGTCAATTTATTAAAAAAACGCTTCTACATTCCAGAGGAAGATAAGTGGATTACATTAAAAGTTTCTGCAGCAGCATTAAAAACAGTTAACAGAAAGGGAATTTCTGCGGTTTTAAAAAGCGCTAAAGAAAAAGGATTTTTAAACAAATAATTTTAACGTTTAAAAGACAAATAAAATGGCAAAAAGAGGAAACAGAGTTCAGGTAATCTTAGAATGTACAGAGCATAAAGCAACTGGTAAAGCAGGAACATCAAGATACATTACAACAAAAAACAAAAAGAACACTCCAGATAGATTAGAAATTAAAAAATTTAATCCAATCTTGAAAAAAATGACTGTTCATAAAGAAATTAAATAATTAAAGCGTTATGGCAAAGAAAGCAGTAGCATCGTTACAAACAGGGTCTAAAAGATTATCGAAAGCAGTAAAAATGGTAAGATCTCCAAAAACAGGAGCTTATACATTTGTGGAAGCTATTATGGCTCCAGAATTGGTAAAAGATTGGTTAGCTAAAAAATAATTTTAGTTACATATAAAAGATATCGAGCTACTTTCTATTTAATAGAGGGTAGCTTTTTTTTATACCAATTTTATTGAAAACTAAACCACTAATAAGATATAAAAAATGAGTTTTTTTAAAAAAATATTTTCAAAAGAAAAAAAAGAAACCTTAGATAAAGGTTTGGAGAAAACAAAATCTTCGTTTTTTTTAAAATTAACTAAAGCTGTAGTAGGAAAAACTACCATAGATGATGCTGTTTTAGATAATTTAGAAGAAATACTCATTTCAAGTGATGTAGGAGTAAATACCACATTAAAAATTATAAAAAAAATAGAAGCACGTGTAGCTAGAAATAAATATTTAGGCACCGAAGATCTTAATAAAATTTTAAAAGAAGAAATAGCTAGCTTATTGTCAGAAACCAGCTCGGGAGAAGAAAAAGAATACGCTATTCCTGAAAACAAAAAACCGTATGTAATTATGGTTGTAGGTGTAAATGGAGCAGGAAAAACAACAACTATAGGTAAATTAGCATATCAATTTAAAAAACAAGGATTAAAAGTAGTTTTAGGAGCTGCAGATACTTTTAGAGCCGCCGCAATAGATCAATTACAAGTATGGGCAGATCGTGTAGATGTGCCAATTGTACGTCAAAATATGGGCAGTGATCCTGCGTCCGTAGCATTTGATACCCTAGAATCTGGAATTTCCAAAAATGCAGATGTAATTATTATAGATACCGCAGGTCGTTTACACAATAAAGTAAATTTAATGAACGAGCTAACTAAAATTAAAAGAGTAATGCAAAAAGTAGTAGCAGACGCACCGCATGATGTTTTGTTAGTGTTAGACGGATCTACAGGTCAAAATGCATTTGAGCAAGCAAAGCAATTTACTAAAGCAACCGAAGTTACCGCTTTAGCAGTTACTAAATTAGATGGCACAGCAAAAGGAGGAGTCGTTATCGGTATTAGTGACCAATTTCAAATACCTGTAAAATATATTGGCGTTGGAGAAGGTATTGAAGACTTGCAAGTATTTAATAAATATGAGTTTGTAGACTCTTTTTTTAAATAAAAGCAAATAAATAATTATTTTGCATAATAGTAGTAGGGAATTTACTCGTTAAAACGTTATTAATGTAACTCGATATTTTTTGAAGTTTATAAAAAAAAATACAAATGAAAACAACTAGATTAACATTTTTTTTATATCTGACTGTGCAAATTACCTTAGCACAGTCAATAGATGTCAATCCCTTATTAGTTCCCGAATCAAGTTTTACAATACCAGAACTTATCGATAATGTACTAACAGATTCGTGTTCTAATGGCACAAATATTACTTACAGTTATTGTGAAGATGTAAATTCAGCAGGAGAAAATAGTTTCGCCTACTTTACACATGTGCCAACATCAATACCTTCAAATTTTCCATTTACAGAAGGTATAATTTTAAGTACAGGAACAGGAATAGGCGCAGAAGGAGGAAATAATAACACTTCAATAACTGGATTAGGCTCTTCTACAACAAATCAAACAGGTGTTTTTAACGCAACACAATGGGTTGGCGATTCGGATATGAAACAAATTTTAGATGAACGTTATGGTGATGATGTTTCAACGCATAACGCTACTGTTATTGAATTTGATTTTATACCAATAACTGATGCCATATCATTCGATTATGTATTTGCTTCTGAAGAATGGGAATCAGGATCATTTGAATGTCCAGGTTCTACCGTACAAGACGGTTTTGCATTTATAATCTCAGGACCAGGTATTATACAAGACTTAACAACAGCAGGAGTTCCTTTTGCTCATGGAGGAAAAAATATAGCACTAATACCAGGTACAACTACACCTGTAAGTGTTGGTACAATTTACAACAACACAAGCTGTAGTCCAACAATGTCTAATGAAACGTTTTATATTTCCAATACAGGAACAGTAGCACCAACAGCACCTGTTGAATATAATGCAATGACAGTTACATTAACCGCAGAATCAACAGTAATAGCAGGAAGTACATATCATTTAAAGTTAGTAATTGCAGATAGAGGAGACCAATCTTTTGATTCCACTGTATTCTTAGCAGCAGATAGTTTTTCATACGCACCAACACTATCAATTAATGGAGACGATTTGCCAAATACCGCATTTTTATGCGAAAGCGGTGGAGGCTCTGTTACCATAAATGGAGAAATTAGTTTACCAGGTTTAGTGGTTGTCTATCAATGGCAATACAATGGAGTAGCTATGACTATAGCAAATGGCTTTGCAAATGATGAAAATAATGCAGAACTAATTACTAATGTATCGGGAACTTATACTTTAGTGGCAACTTTGCCATTATCTACAGGAAATTGTGATACAATGGATTCCGTTGACATTACATTTCTAGTGCCAACAACAGCAGGCTTTGCATCAGACTTAAATGCTTGTGATTTTAACTTTGATGGAAATGCAGAATTTATATTAACAAACAACGATGCAATTGTGTTAGGAACTCAAACAGCAACAGACTTTAACATCACTTATCATGCAACACTATTAGATGCAAATAATGATATAAATCCATTAACATCTCCATTCATGAGTGTTACTGGAACTCAAATTTTTACAAGAATAGAACGTATTGTAAATGAAACGTGTTACGCAACAAACTCATTCAACCTAATTGTTGATGTGCCAATTAACCCTGGATTAAACGGAGCTTTAGAGTTTTGTGAAGAAGAAATTATATTACAAGATTTATTTGCAAACTTAACAGGTACTCCAAGTATAGGAGGAACTTGGAATGATGATGATGGAACAGGAGTAAATTTAACCGACGCTAATGCTGTAGATTTTAGTGGGTTACCTGACGGAATTTATAACTACACCTATAATTCAGGAGTAATAGGAACATGTCCTTCCACATCCGCAACCGTAACTGTAACCATTAGTAACTTAGAAAATACAGGTATAGCAGGTGTTTTGGAACTTTGTGAAGGAGAAACAACATTACAAAATTTATTCGCAAGTTTAACAGGAACTCCAGATATAGGTGGAGTTTGGGTTGATAATGACGGAACAGGAGTAAATTTAATAGACGGAACAGCAGTAGATTTTAGTACTTTGTTAGATGGAATTTATACATTCAATTATACATTTTCTCCAAACGGAAGTTGTACCGAACAAATAACACCAATAGAAGTAACAATAACAAACCTATTTTCAACAGGAACATCTTCATTCCTTGAGGTTTGTTTTGCAGATGCAACTCCTCAAAATTTATTTTCAGCATTAGGAACAAACACAGATTCTGGAGGTGTTTGGACTGATTTGTCCGTGTCAGGAGTAAATTTAACCGATGTTAGTTCCGTAGATTTTAGTGCATTACCAATAGGAAGTTACGATTATCAATACGAATTTCCAACTCAAGGCTCATGTCCAGCAATAAACTCAGTAATTACAATAGAAATCCTTGCGTTACCAAACGCTATTCAACCAATATTAGGTTTATTGGTTTGTGATACTGATAATGATGGATTTGCAACTTTTACACTAACAGATTCCGATGCGCAAATTACAGGTGGCGTTACAGGATTAACGGTATTGTATTTTGAATCAGCGGCAGAAGCACTTTTAGGAATAATACCAATAAATGATAACCTAAACCCATTAGGACTATTTAATAATTTAGCCGCATATTCACAAATAATATATGTTAGAGTAGAAAATGCAGCAGGTTGTTTTAGTACAACTACACTTCAGTTAACCGTATTAAATACCCCAGAACTACCAGCAGTAAGTTTTACATATTCTGAATGTGATT
>CAZWNY010000040.1:0-15503 GCA_964635575.1 uncultured Kordia sp.
GACTGTTGTTGGTGTTTCTGCTAATATTTTTGGAGGAGGATTCCCTCGTAACTTTATCCCTAGTTTTAGTTGGGGAGGAAGCTCAGGGCTTACAACTTATTTAACTAAAAAAGCATTTGAAGTTTCAAAAATAGTAATGAAGCGCAGAGGTGTTGATTTTACCGAAGCTGACGAGGCTATTTTAATACATGTTTTTAATGAAACAGAAAAATATAGAGTTAAGTAAGTCAGGGCAAACGCATCATAAATTGAGTATCTGTTAAAAATACTCAATTTATGATGCGTTTGCCCTGATGAATAATTACGGATATATAAAAAAGAAATATTATTTTTTTTATGATTTTTTTTATGATTTTTTTTATATTTTTGCAAAAAAATTAACTAGTAAATATGAAAAACATTATTTTTTTAGGCTTAGTCCTATCAGCAAGCGCAATCTTTGCTCAAGATTTGCCAACTAATCCAGAAACGGGTAAATGTTACGTTAGGTGTAAAACTCCAGACGTATATGAAAACAAAGAGGTAACTATACAAGTAGCTCCTCAGTACAAGAAAATTTCTGTAACACCAACAAAATACGGAAAAGAAACTGTTGATGTTGTAGTAAATGAAGGTGGACAACGACTAGAAGTTGTGCCAGCACTTTACGAAGTAAGAGAATTTACAATTCAAACCTCTGCGCCATCTCAACGTTTAAGCAAAGTAATAGGAAGTACAAATGTAGTTACAGAGTCTATTATTATAGATGCAGGCGGACAACGCTTAGAAGTTGTGCCAGCGGTTTACGAAGTAAGAGATGTTATTGTTACTGTTAAAGAAGCGTCTCAACGTTTAGAAATTGTACCAGCAGTTTATGAAACTCAAAATGTAGAGGTTGTTGTACAAGAAGCGTCTTCTGTATCTAAAATTATTCCTGCAGTTTATGAAACAAAAACAGAATCTGTTATAATTAAAGAAGCATCTCAGCGTTTAGAAATTATTCCAGCAAAATACGGAACTGAAAAAGTAACTTACAAGAAAAGAGAACGTGGTAATTCTTTAAGCGTATCTGCTGCAAAGTTTTCGACAGACACAGAAGTTATTGAAGTTAAACCAGCTTCTGCACAATGGCAAATGAGTGATAGAGCTCCTGATTGTACGTCTAGCGACCCTAACGATTGTAGATACTGGTGTTACAAAGAAATACCTGCTGTATTCACAACCGTTCGTAAAACTATCTTAGATAGTGATGCTATGGTAATGTCTACACCAGATTGCGTAGAAGGTTCTGGCGTTAAAGATAACTGTGGTGAAGGTACATACACTAAAACAATAATGATAACTCCTCCAACAACAAGAGTTATTGATGTTCCTGAAGTTTCTAAAATAATTAAAACAGTTGTAATGGTAACGCCTCCAACAACTAAGGTAACTCCTATTTCTGCTATCATGAAAACTTTTAAGAAAAAAGTAATGGTAACACCTCCAACAACAAGAGTTATTGACATTGCAAGAAAAATGGGAACTGTTATTAAAACAGTTATTAAAACTCCTGCAGTAGCTAATGAAACTGTAGTAGAACCTAGATTTAAAACATTTACTAAAGAAATGTTAGTGAAAAAAGGTGGATTAACTGAGTGGAAAGAAGTAGATTGTAAATTATTAGAATATACTGATTTAGGTATTAAATGGAACACAGCTAGTGCAACATTAACATCAGAAGCTAAAGCAATTATTAATGCTAAATTATTACCTGTTTTATCTAAAAACCCTGGGTCTAAAGTAGAAATTGCTTCTCATACAGATGCTAGAGGTTCTAAAAACAGTAACCAAACATTATCTGAAAGAAGAGCTCAAGCGGTTTCTAACTATTTAATTTCTAAAGGAGTTAATACAAGTAGATTAGTTTCTAACGGATACGGTGAATCTAGATTGGTAAACAGATGTGCTGATGGTGTTTCTTGTACAGAAAGAGAACACAAATCAAACAGAAGAACTGAATTTAGAATTATTGATGCTGGTAAATAATACCAACACAACATATAATAAAAAAAGCAACCATTTGGTTGCTTTTTTTATGGATGATTAACGTGAGTATACCACAATCGATGAATTTGTACCTTATTAAATCGCTAAAACATCGTTCTGTTTTGAATACAAACTTGACACTTTGATTAAATAGTTTTTCAATAAATTTTGGTTTGGTAATCTTCGTTATTTTTTTTGATATGTTTTATCTTTAAGTCGATACGTGTAATTCGCAATGTTTTATATCGATTTAAAGATGAAACTACAAAAAATGTTTGCGTTTATCTTGATTATAAAAAAATAATTTTAAAAAAGGAAACTATAACGATTGGCTTTTTATATTTGTACTATGATAAAAAATTTAGACGCTAGTTGGAAAAAAATATTAAAAGAAGAATTTAAAAAAAAGTATTTTAAAAAATTAACTTATTTTGTAACTGAAAGCTATAAAGAAAAGATTTGTTATCCTTCACAAAACGAAATGTTTTCAGCATTTAATAATTGTTCATTTAATGCTATAAAGGTAGTTATTATTGGTCAAGATCCATATCACGGAAAAGGACAAGCAAACGGTTTGTGTTTCTCTGTGCATAACGGAATAGCACATCCACCGTCACTTAAAAATATTTTAAAAGAATTATCGTCAGATTTGAATACGATGTATCCTGTATCGGGAGATTTAACACATTGGGCAAAACAAGGTGTTTTATTATTAAATGCTACATTAACAGTAGCGGAAAAGCAAGCAGGGAGTCATCAAAAACAAGGTTGGGAAACCTTTACTGATGCAGTAATACGTAACATATCAGATAAAAAACAAAGGGTGGTTTTTTTACTTTGGGGTGGTTTTGCGAAAAAGAAAAAAAAACTAATAAATACAGAAAAACACTTTATATTAGAAATAGGACATCCGTCTCCATTAAGTGCAAATAGAGGTTTTTGGTTTGGAAATCAACATTTTTCTAAGACTAACGCAGTTTTAAAAGAAAATGATGAAATTGAAATAGACTGGTTGTTGTAATTATTTAAAGATGATGTACTAAATCTTCATATTTTATTTTGTGATCAATAATTTCTAAATCAATTAATTTATTTTGAACTTTAGCAATGGTTTTTTCGTCAATATTTTGTTGAGACCATTGGGTTAATCTTAACCATTCCTGAACGTCTTCTATTTTCTGATTATATCTATTAGCTATCATATTATCAATGCTTGGGATATGTTTAAATTCTTTTGTAGTGGTATTTATAATATCTAAAATAGTTTGTACAGCTTCGGAATCATTTTCAATAACTTCATTTCGAACTGCTATTACAAAACATGGCCAAGGCGTAGGACAATAATCTAAAACTCTAAAAGTACCGTTGTCTACATAAGGTTTGGTTGTAAATTTTTCCCACATAAAGTAATCTCCAATACCGTTAGGCAAACCAATTATTGCTCCGTCTAGGTTTTTAATTACTTTAAAATTTAAATCGGTAGTAGTGTCCCAATTATTATTTTCGGCATTTACATACGCCATTAAATGAGATCCTGATCCAAACCGACTAATGGCTGCTTTTTTACCTTTTAAATCGTCTATTTTTTTGTAGGTTGAGTTTGCTGCCACATGAATTCCCCAAATTAGTGGGGAATTTGTATAAATTTGAACAATTTTACATTCGTTACCGTTAATAATATCTCGAATAATACCTTCAGTAAGTATTACTGCCATATCAATTTCTTTGTTACGTAATGCTTTGCTCATTTGTCCTGTGCCTCCATAATAGTCATGCCAACGCAAATTAATGTTTTGTGCTTGGTAGCTTTTGTCTTTCAAGGTCAAATACCATGGTAGGTTAAAGTGTTCTGGTACGCCTCCAATTTTAATTTTTTTCATAAATTATTCTACTAATTTATTTAAAGTATATTCAATTAATCGTTCTACTACTGCATATGGGTTTTTGCTAAAAGTTCCGTTTGCTCGGTTGGCAATTATCGCATTCATAGATAATGCGTTGTGCCCTAATAAGTATGATAACCCATAAATTGCAGAGGTTTCCATTTCTAAATTGGTTACTTGTATGTTATTGTGGTTAAAACTATCTATTTTACGGTTTAATTTTTCGTCTTGTAATGTTAAACGTAAAACTCGTCCTTGTGGCCCATAAAAACCAGGTGCAGTCGCAGTAAAACCCTGATAAACGGTATCGCTTTTTAGTTTGTCAATTAAACTTTGATTTCCTTTAATAATATAAGGTCTTGCTTTTTCTTTAGACCAGTTGGTGTGTGTAATAAAAGCATCTTCTATGTCTTTTTCAAAAATGTGTTTGGCGTTATATGAATGTAGTAATCCGTCTAGTCCTAAAGCGTATTTTGCCATTACAAAACTGCCTATAGTAATATTTTTTTGCAGAGATCCAGAAGTACCAATACGCACAATGTTTAATTGTTTGTGTATTTTGTTAATAGTTCGGGTTTTTAAATTAATATTTACTAAAGCATCTAGCTCATTAAGTACAATGTCAATATTGTCAGGTCCGATACCTGTAGATATTACTGTTAAGCGTTTTCCTTTATAGATGCCTGTTTGAGTTTTAAATTCTCTTTTTTGAATGGTAAATTCAACGGATTCAAAAAGGTTGGTAATTTTTTCTACTCGATCTTGATCGCCTACAAAAATAATAGTGTCGGCAATGTGTTCGGGTTTTAGGTTTAAATGATAGATGCTACCATCGGGGTTTAATATTAGTTCTGAATCTGCTATTCTCATTAAATTAAGCGTTGTGCTTTTGCGATGTGCAATGAGCTGTTTTTTTTAGTTACTGTAAAAATTACCCACCAACACGTTTGGTTTTGAATCCTTTTTTTTGAAGTATTTGCATAATTTTATCACGATAGTCTCCTTGAATAATAATTTTATCGTCCTTAAAACTACCGCCAACACTTAATTGTTGTTTAATTTCTTTTGCGAGTTGTTTAAAATCGGAAGTTGCTCCTGTATATCCTTCAATAATAGTAATGGGTTTGCCTTTCCGTTTTTCGTATTTACAAAGTAAGGGGTTTTCTTGTAACCAAATGTTTGATTTTTCTGGTTTTTGAACGTCATTTTCTTGATGTGTTGGAAATAAATTTTTAAGTTGATCTCTTAAATCCATGTTTGTTATTTTTTTTAGCCCTGATTGATGCGGTATCCTTTTTTTTGTGGCGTTTATGCCAAAAAAAGATATAGCGGAAAGCAGGTTCTTGGCTTCTTATAAAATTAGTTTTTAATAAGTCCTAACTCAATCAAACGTTCGTGTAAAAATTCACCTGCTGTAATGTTGTCAAATGCTTTTGGTTTTTTTTCGGTAACACAATTTTTTAAGCAATTTAGCGGCATTTCACTTATTGGATGCATAAAAAACGGGATCGAATAGCGTGATGTTCCCCATAATTCTTTGGGCGGATTTACAACTCGGTGTATTGTTGATTTTAAGGTGTTGTTTGTGTGTCTTGAAAGCATATCACCAACGTTTATCACTAGTTCGTCTGGTTTTGCCATTGCATCGTGCCAATTACCTTGGTTGTCTTGCACTTGTAAACCTTTGCCTTGCGCACCCATTAAAAGTGTAATTAAATTGATGTCGCCATGGGCTGCTGCACGTACGGCATTTTTAGGTTCGCTGGTAATTGGCGGATAATGTATTGGTCGTAAAATACTGTTGCCGTTATGAATAAATTTATCAAAATAAAATTCGTCTAAGTTTAAAAATAAAGCCAATGCGCGTAATACGTAAATCCCTGTTTTTTCTAACATTTTATAGGTCTCTTTTCCTACGGCATTAAATGCGGGCAATTCATTTACCTGTATGTTTTCAGGATATTCTGCTTTTCTTTTATCATCGTTTTCTACATATTGTCCAAAATGCCAAAATTCTTTTAAATCGCCTTCTTTTTTTCCTTTAGCAGATTCTTTTCCGAAAGATATATAACCTCGTTGACCGCCAATACCTTCTTCTTCATATTTATGTTTAGTTGCTAATGGTAGGTTAAAAAAGTTTTTTACTTCGTTATATAAATTATCTACTAAAGTATCGTTTAAAAAGTGATTTTTTAAGGCTACAAAACCAATTTCTTGATATGCTTTACCAATTTCATTTATAAATTTTTGTTTCCTTTTTGGGTCATCAGATAAAAAATCTGATAAATCTACACTTGGTATTCCGTTCATAATCTTAATTTTATTTTAGCATTTTAATTATAATAGTCAAATGTACCAAAAACAACCGTTTAAAGCAATTATTTGATTGTGTAATTTATAGTTTTGTAAAAAAATAAGTGATTTACTTTTGTTTGTAGCTTTTTTTTAATGACTTTTGAATAGTGATATAATTACAATATATATATTGACGAAATAACAAACCATGAATACACCAATTACCAATACAGAAAAATTAGTTTTTGATAGAAAAAACTTAACAGACAATACACTTTTACATTTGTATAAAGCAATGTTAAAGCCACGAATGATTGAGGAAAAAATGCTAATATTATTGCGTCAAGGTCGTATATCAAAATGGTTTAGTGGTATTGGGCAAGAGGCTATTTCGGTAGGTGTTACTTTATCGTTAAAAAAAGAAGAATATATTTTACCAATGCACCGTAATCTAGGCGTGTTTACGACTCGTGAAATTCCGTTAAACCGTCTGTTTTCACAGTGGCAAGGAAAAGCAAATGGGTTTACTAAAGGTAGAGATCGTAGTTTTCATTTTGGGACACAAGAATTTAATATCATTGGAATGATTTCTCATTTAGGACCACAATTTGGTATTGCAGATGGTATTGCTTTAGGAAACTTATTAAAAGACAATAAGCAGGTTTGTGCTGTATTTACAGGTGATGGAGGAACAAGTGAAGGTGATATTCATGAGGCATTAAATGTAGCTTCTGTATGGAAATTACCTGTTTTATTTTGTATCGAAAATAACGGATATGGTTTATCGACTCCTGTTAGTGAGCAATTTAACTGTGAACATTTGGCCGACAGAGCTAATGGTTACGGTATGGAAAGCCATATAATTGATGGGAATAATATTTTAGAGATATATACAAAGGTTTCGGAATTAGCAACTAGTATGCGTAGTAATCCAAGACCTATATTTTTAGAATTTAAAACCTTTAGAATGCGTGGTCATGAGGAAGCAAGCGGAACTAAATATGTGCCGCAAAGTTTAATGGATACTTGGTCAAAGAAAGATCCTATTGAAAATTATAAAAACTTTTTAATGCAAGAAGGTATTTTAACTGATGCATTAGAGAATGAATATAGAGCCGAATTTAAAGCAACAATTAATACGAATTTAGAAATCGCTTTTGCAGAACCTAAAATAGAAGTTAATTTAGAAAACGAATTAGCTGATGTTTTTAAAGAGTCAGATAATGAAATTGTTTTACCAAATACTGAATCAAAAAATATTCGTTTGGTAGATGCTATTTCTGAAGGATTACGACAGGCAATGGAAAAACATCATGATTTGGTAATTATGGGACAAGATATTGCAGAATACGGAGGTGTTTTTAAAATAACAGATGGTTTTTTAGATGCATTTGGTAAAGATAGAGTTAGAAATACTCCAATTTGCGAAAGTGCAATTATAGCTGCCGCTTATGGTTTATCTATAAACGGAATTAAATCTGTAATGGAAATGCAATTTGCCGATTTTGTGTCTTCAGGTTTCAATCCAATAGTTAACTTATTAGCAAAATCTCATTATCGATGGGGACAAAATGCCGATGTAGTAATTCGTATGCCATGTGGAGCAGGTGTTGCCGCAGGACCTTTTCATAGCCAAACAAATGAAGCGTGGTTTACTACTGTCCCTGGACTAAAAGTAATATATCCAGCGTTTCCTGCCGATGCAAAAGGATTGTTAACTACCGCAATTAACGACCCAAATCCTGTTTTGTTTTTTGAACATAAAGCATTGTATAGAAGTATTTATCAAAATGTGCCTACCGATTACTATACGCTTCCGTTAGGAAAAGCATCTATATTAAAAGAAGGAAGTGATATTACTATTATTAGTTTTGGAGCAGGTGTGCATTGGGCATTAGAAACTCTTAAAAACAATCCTAATATAGCTGCTGATTTAATAGATTTAAGAAGTTTAGTGCCTTTAGATAAAGAAGCTATTTTTAAATCCGTTAAAAAAACAGGAAAAGTAATTATTTTACAAGAAGACAACCAAATGGGAAGCTTTGGCAGCGATTTATCTGCCTTAATTATGGAAAATTGCTTTGAACAATTAGATGCTCCTGTTCGAAGAGTTTCTAGTATAGCAACTCCAATACCGTTTGAGGCTAACTTAGAGCAACAGTATTTGCCAAAACAACGTTTTGAAATGGAGTTAATTGAACTATTAAACTATTAAAAAAAATGATTTTTGAAACCATAAAAAACAGACGATCAATTTATCCACCACAATTTAATACGGAAGAAATAAGAAAGGAAGAAATATTAATTTTACTAGAAGCTGCGAATTGGGCTCCAAGTCATTATAATACAGAGCCTTGGCGATTTAAAGTATTGAAAAGTACTAAGGTAAAAGAAGAATTTAGCGAGTTTATTGCAGCAACTTACAAGGAAAATGCACCTAAATTTTCAGAATTAAAATACAATAAACTAAAAAGTATGCCTTTAAAATCGGCAGCTATAATTGCTATTTGTATGCAAAGAGATATAAAAGAACGCATGCCAGAATGGGAAGAAACTGCAGCAGTTGCCATGGCAGTACAAAATTTATGGCTACAAGCAACCGATATGAATATTGGTGGCTTTTGGAGTTCGCCAAGAGTGATTATTAAAGACATGCATCATTTTTTTGATTTTAATGAAGGTGAAGATTGTATGGGATTCTTTTATTTAGGGTATTATGATGAACTGCCAGATAATGGAACAAGAGGTAATATTTCTGAAAAAACAGTTTGGTTGTAACTAAGTTTTAGTTGTTTAATTAGGTATTAAACCGTTCGGTTAAAAAAACGAGGGTTTACGTTATTGAAATTACAAAATTTTTAGACAATACTTTTGTTTTGGTTACTCGCTATCAAAAAAAGGTACAGAGTTAAACAATAACAGATACTATTTCGGTTTTTTCTTTAACCATTTTTGCTATAGGACATTTGCCTGCAACGGAAAGCAATCGTTTACGCTGATTATCCGTTATCCGTTTTTCAAAAGATATTTGCTCTATCAATTTTTTTTGAATACCATTTTCAGTTTTAATAGTTTCTTGCGTCATATTTACCGTAATTTCCCCTAAATCCCAACCTTTGTTTTCGGCATATATGCGTAAGGTTATTGATACACATCCTCCGATAGCCGTTAGTAAATACTCCATAGGAGTTGGAGCGTTATCGCTTCCTCCTTTGGTAACAAGCATATCAGTTGCTGCATAATGGTGACGCATTTGTGCTTCTGCGAAATAATTTTTAGAGGTTAATACTACTTTTGAATTCGTATTTTCGTTCATAAATTTAGGGCTTTAAGTTTACATAATTTAAGGTGTTAACAAATTTAATCAATATCAATTAAAAAATACAAATTTTAGTTACTTATTTTGTATATTTAGAGTCTAAAATTATAACAAACCCTAGTTGTTGTGGATAGTATTGAAGTCAAAAATTTATCGCTCTCTTTTAAAAATAATAAGATAGAAAGTCAAGTGTTGTTTAACATATCCTTTTCTTTAAAAAAAAAACAGTATTTTAGGAGTTGTTGGCGAGTCAGGTTCGGGTAAATCAGTTTCGTCATTAGCAATATTAGGCTTATTACCTGAAAAAAATACCATATATAACACAGGTGAAATTATTTTTGAAGGCAATGACCTTTTACAATATACAAATGATGATTTCAGGAAAATTAGAGGCCATAAAATCGCAATGATTTTTCAAGAACCAATGACTTCTTTAAATCCATCTTTAACCTGTGGAAAACAAATATCTGAAATAATACAACTACACTTAAAATTATCTAAAAAAGATGCGAAAATAGCAGTTTTAGCATTGTTTGAGCAAGTAAAACTACCTGATCCAGCAGTTGTATTTAAAAAATATCCGCATCAAATATCTGGAGGACAACAACAAAGAGTAATGATTGCAATGGCAATTGCCTGTAAACCAGATGTATTAATTGCAGACGAACCTACAACAGCATTAGATGTTACTGTGCAAAAAGAAATTATAGCATTGTTAAAAAATATTCAGAAAAAAACAAAAATGAGCATCTTATTTATCTCTCACGATTTGGCTTTAATCTCCGAAATTTGCCAAGACGTTATTGTAATGTACAAAGGGAAAATTGTAGAAAGTGGAAACGTGCAACAAATTTTTAATAACCCAAAAAATAACTACACAAAAGCTCTAATAAACTCAAGACCATCAACCAAAACACGTTTAAAACGCTTACCAACAATAGCCGATTATTTAAGTGATACTGAAATTAATGACGTAATAACAGAAAAACAACGTCAAGAAAATCATCAAAAACTATATAGTAAAAAACCTATTTTAGAGATTAAAAATGTAGATAAAAATTACATTAAAAAAGGTTTTTTATTCCAGAAAGATGTAGTTTTTAAAGCCGTAAATCAAGTTAGTTTTAATGTATATGAAGGTGAAACTTTAGGATTGGTAGGCGAATCTGGTTGCGGAAAATCTACATTAGGAAATGCTATTTTACAACTAGACAAAGCGAGTAGCGGACAAATTTTTTACAAAGGGCAAGACATTACTAAAATACCTAAAAAAGAACTACGTAGCTTACGAAAAGAAATTCAGCTTATTTTTCAAGATCCATATTCGTCCTTAAATCCACGTATTCCTGTTGGAAAAGCGATTATGGAACCGATGAAAGTTCATGGTCTGTATAAAAACGATAAAGAACGAAAAGAAAAAACAATAGCCTTGTTAAAACGTGTTGGGCTATCCGAAAATCATTTTTATCGATATCCGCACGAATTTTCTGGAGGACAACGCCAACGGATTGGTATTGCACGTACTATAGCTGTAAACCCGAAGTTGATTATTTGTGACGAATCCGTTTCGGCATTAGACATATCAGTGCAAGCACAAGTATTAAATTTATTAAACGAATTGAAAGAAAATTTTGGGTTTAGTTATATTTTTATCTCACACGATTTAGCAGTCGTAAAGTATATGAGCGATCAGTTAGTTGTTATGAATAAAGGGAAAATAGAAGAAATTGGCGAAGCAGATGCTATTTACGAAGATCCACAAAAAGCATACACAAAAGCGCTAATTAATGCAATACCAAAGGGAATTTAAATTAATTATCAATAAACTGATGCATCAACAATAATATTTTCTGTATCTTGTTTAAAAAATATAAAACAAAAAAATCGACTTAAAGTAACCTATAATATGCAAGAAGATTTTTTACATTACATTTGGCAGTATCAACAATTTTCTGCGATTCCGTTAAAAACCACTGACGGAAGTATGCTTCAGATAACAAAAGTAGGAATAAAAAACAAAAAATCAGGTCCCGATTTTTTTAATGCACAACTTATAATTAACAATCAAAAATGGGCAGGTAATGTTGAAATACATGTAAACTCTTCCGACTGGTATGTGCATCAGCACCAAAACGACAACGCCTATAAAACCGTTATATTGCATGTAGTTTGGGAAGATGATGTCGCTATTTTTGACGAAAACAATAACGCCTTAAAAACCTTAGTTTTAAAAGATAAAGTAGCAGCTTCATTATTGAAAAATTACAACAAATTACAACACACAAAAAACTGGATACCTTGTGAAAAAACAATTCATACGATAACTAATTTTACATGGGTTTTTTGGAAAGAAAAATTAATAATAAACCGACTTCAACGCAAAACAGAAACATTAAATAATCTTTTAGTGAAAACCAATAACAATTGGGAAGAATTACTTTTTTTATTACTCGCTAAAAATTTCGGCATTAAAATTAATCAACAACAATTTTTGCAATTAGCACAATATATTTCTTTTAGTGTATTTAAAAAAGAAAATACAAATGCACTAGCATTAGAAAGTATATTGTATGGTCAAGCAAATATGCTAGTTAAAAATATAGAAGACGCCTACTATCAAGAGTTACAGCAAGAGTACAAATATCAAAAAAAGAAGCATCAATTGTCAGGCAAGTTACTTCAAATGGAGTTTTTCGGATTGCGACCTATAAGTTTTCCAACCATTCGATTATCGCAATTAGCAATGTTATACCATAAAAATACTTCGTTGTTTTCTAAAATCATCAATATAAAAACCCTTGAAGATGCACAAAATATTTTTTCAGTAACCGCAAGTAGTTATTGGGATACACATTATACCTTTGGAAAAAAATCATCAAAAAGAAAGAAAAAACTTAGTAATACATTTATTGAGTTGTTGCTAATTAATACCATTATACCGTTGCAGTATCAATATGCAAAAAATTTAGGAAAAGATAATTTAGAAGACCTTTTAGCACTCTATAAAACCATTCAGCCAGAAAAAAATGGAATTACCAAAGCATTTAAAAACTTAAAAATTCCAATAAAAACAGCACTAGACAGTCAATCGTTAATTGAATTAAAAAACGAATATTGCGCTCAACAAAAATGTTTAAAATGTCAAATTGGAAACCAATTATTACATCAAAAACAAAAATAAATCCCTATTTTTGATATTTATTATGAATTTTATAAAAGAAATAAAATATTTTTTCGAAAAACACGGTTTTGCAGTATCTTCCCGATTAGCAGATCGATTGGGTATGCGAGCAAAAAATGTACGATTATTTTTTATTTACATCACTTTTGCAACCGTAGGAGTTTCCTTTGCGATTTATTTAACTATAGCTTTTTTGTTAAAGTTAAAAGATTTATTATACACAAAAAGAAGTTCAGTATTTGATTTATGAATATACTATACATATCAAAGTTTAAACGTGCAATTTTATTTTTAATAATGGTGCTACTTATAGGTATATTTGGGTATAGGTTTATAGCAAACTATACTTGGGTTGACGCTTTGTACATGACTGTAATAACAGTAACAACTGTTGGTTTTGCAGAAGTGCAACCTTTAGATGCTGTGGCAAAAATGTTTACCGTATTTTTGATATTATTTAGTGTGTTTTTTATAACCTATGCAATTTCAGTAATATCAGAATATATGTTGAGTAAAAATAATTTGGGAAAATTAAAACAAAATAAAGTGAAAAACAAAATATCAAAATTAAAAAATCACGTTATTATTTGTGGTTACGGAAGAAACGGAAGGCAGGCAGCAAAAAAATTAGCGGCATACAAAGTTCCTTTTTTGGTTATTGAAAAAGATAAAGAATTAATCGAAAAATTTGAAGACGAAGTGTTATTTGTTTTCGGAAACGCAAATGAAGATGAAACTTTGGAAGCAGCAATTATCAATAAGGCATCTAGTGTTATTGTAACATTACCCAGTGATTCCGACAATTTATTTATTGTGCTTTCAGCACGACAAATGAATAAAAATTTAACCATAATAAGTAGAGCGTCTGAAGAAACATCAACTAAAAAATTAAAACTTGCAGGAGCAAACAATGTAATAATGCCCGATAAAATAGGAGGAGATCACATGGCATCTTTAGTTGTTATGCCAGATTTGGTAGCGTTTTTAGACGACCTTTCAATTATGGGAAAAAACACCGTAAATATAGAGGAAATCGCAATAGAAATACTAACCGATAATGTGAAAAATCAAACCATACGAGATTTAGATTTTAGAAAAAAAACAGGATGTTCAATAATAGGATATAAAAATAATAAAGGAGAATATATAATTAACCCAGAAGCAGATATGGTTTTAGAACCGAACTCTAAACTAATTGTATTAGGTCGTCCAGAACAAATTTTAGCACTAAATAAAATGTTTAATTTAAAATTAAATTAACGTCCTAATTATAATTTTACAGATTAAAATTTTTGAAATCGCTATTTTTTTTGCATATTGCTACCTGAATAATCAATCAAAAAACAGAACTTAAACTTTAAAAGATGAATAAAAAAATAATCACAATATTATTTACAATAGCGCCGATATTAATGTTTGGTCAAGAAAAAGGATTAGCCGAAAAAATAAATGAAGGTTTTGAACCCATTGCAGAGGCATGGGGGAATTTTGTGTTTTATTCGATAAATTTAGGTGGCGGAGTAAAAATGCCGATTGTAATTATATTATTATTAACAGCAGGATTGTTATTTACCATTCTTTTTAGATTTGTAAACATTAGAAAATTTCCTGTTTCAATAAACATTGTAAGAGGAAAATACGATAGTATCGATCACGTAACCACAGCGCCAATGGTAGGCGATGTAACTCCAGGAGGAGACGCTATTGAAACTGTACGTATAGAAGAACAAGAAGGAGAAGTTTCTCATTTTCAAGCCCTAACCGCAGCATTATCTGGAACAGTTGGTTTAGGTAATATTGCAGGAGTAGCAATTGCAATATCTTTAGGTGGACCAGGAGCAACTTTTTGGATGATTTTAGCAGGTTTAATAGGAATGTCTTCTAAGTTTGTAGAATGTACGTTAGGTGTAAAATATAGAGATGTTGGAGAAGACGGAACCATTTACGGAGGTCCAATGTATTATCTTAAAAAAGGTTTTGCAGATATAGGTAAAGGTACTTTAGGTAAAATATTAGCGGTTATTTTTGCAATTATGTGTGTTGGAGGTTCATTTGGTGGCGGTAATATGTTTCAAGCCAATCAAGCAGCACAGCAATTTAATACCATGATAGGAAATAACTCCACATCAGCAGGTTTGATATTCGGAATAATTTTATCTATATTAGTTGGTATTGTAATTATTGGAGGCATTAAACGTATTGGTCGTATTACCGAAAAAGTAGTTCCATTTATGGTAGGTATCTATTTTTTAGCTGCCATAATAATTTTAGTAGCTAAGTTTTCAGATATCGGTTGGGCATTTGGTCAAATTTGGGAAGGAGCTTTTAATCCTAAAGGAATTTCAGGAGGATTATTGGGCGTACTAATTATAGGCTTCCAAAGAGCCGCATTTTCAAATGAAGCTGGCGTAGGTTCTGCCGCAATTGCACATTCAGCAGTAAAAACAAAATATCCAGCATCGGAAGGTTTAGTAGCCTTGTTAGAGCCATTTATTGACACCGTAGTTGTTTGTACAATGACAGCGCTAGTCATTATTATTACAAACGGTGACGGTAGCATAATGACATACGGAGTAGAGTCTGCCGATGGAGTTTTAGCAACATCTAAAGCATTTGCATCCGTAATCCCTTGGTTTCCTTATGTGTTAACCGTAGCAGTAGTATTATTTGCATTTTCAACCATGTTATCTTGGTCATATTATGGACTACAATCTTGGATGTTTTTATTCGGAAGATCTAAAAAATCCGATTATACCTATAAAATTTTATTTTGTCTATTTATTATAGTAGGTTCAGCAGCAAGTTTAGGTGCAGTAAC
>CAZWNY010000040.1:15603-17101 GCA_964635575.1 uncultured Kordia sp.
GTGTTTACAAAACAACAACGTAGTGGGATTTTTACATTACTTTTACTAATTTTAATAATACAATGTATTTATTTTTTTGTAAACTTTGATTCTTACACAAAAAATAGCACTTCCGATATTCATAAAATAACCGTTTTTCAAAAAGAAATAGATAGCCTTTCCGGTCTTAAAAACACTAAAAAATACACCATATATCCGTACAACCCTAACTTTATAAACGACTATAAAGGATATGTGTTAGGAATGTCAATAAAAGAAATAGATAGACTTCATATCTTCAGAAAAACAAACAAATATGTAAATTCCGCTAAAGAGTTTCAGCGAGTAACTCAAGTATCAGACTCTCTGTTAAAAGCATTATCCCCAAAGTTTAAATTTCCAGATTGGGTAAACAATTCGTCATCTAATCAAAAAAAATATTCAAAAACATATCAAAAAGAAATAAATAAAACCACTGCAAAAGATATTTTATGTCAAACAAAAATTAATTATAAAACTTGCTATCGAATTATCGATTTCAGAAACCAATTAGGAGGTTTTGTTACACTTAATCAGCTGCAAGACGTTTATAAAATAACAGCAGAAGATGTGCGAAAAATAAAAGAAAAATTTCACTTAAAAAGGATACCTCAAATTCAAAAAATTAATCTTAATTTAGCAAATGTTAAAACGTTGTCAGAAAACGCATATATAAGTGAGTATTTAGCAAGTAATATTGTTGAAGAACGAATGCTACGAGACGGGTTTTTAAAAATATCAGATTTAAAATTTGTAAAAAATTTCCCTGAAGATAAATACGAACATATAAAAATATATTTTACCCTTAAATAAATTAAAAATGAGCAGATACTTTACCGAAGAACATAACCTTTTTAGAAGCAGTTTACAAGATTTTTTAAAAAAAGAAGTAGCACCACATATCAATAAATGGGAAGAAACAGGAACTGTTGAACGTTTTATTTGGAAAAAATTTGGAGATATGGGATACTTCGGATTATCTACTCCAGAAGAATATGGAGGATTAAATTTAGATTTATTTTACACTGTAATTTGGTTAGAAGAAATGCAGAAAATTAACTCTGCAGGTTTTGCAGCAAATATGTGGGCGCATGCATATTTAGCAATGACACATTTAAATAAAGAAGCAAGCCACGAGTTAAAAAAGAAATACTTAGAGCCAAGTGTTTTAGGAGAAAAAATAGGATGCCTATGTATTACAGAACCTTTTGGAGGTAGCGATGTAGCAGGAATGCGAACAACAGCCGTAAAAAAAGGAGACACTTATGTAATAAACGGATCTAAAACCTTTATTACAAACGGTGTATATAGTGATTATTTAATAGTCGCTGCAAAAACAGCACCTGAATTAGGCGGTAAAGGAATGAGTATTTTTGTAATGGATAGAGATACACCAGGAATATCAGCTACAAAATTAGACAAGTTAGGTTGGCGAGCTTCCGATACCGCAGAAATAGCTTTTGATAACGTAACAATACCT
>CAZWNY010000041.1:0-16993 GCA_964635575.1 uncultured Kordia sp.
TTTTAATATTTTTTCTTTTCCTAATGTTTTTATAAATTTGGAAATCGTTTTTTTTTCATTTTCATTTAAGGTATAAACTGCAGTATCAAAATACACATTTACATCTCTGTGTTGCTTATTTTGATGTTGTGAAAAGACTGAAATATTACTTATTAATATCAATAAGTAAAGTAGTTTTAATTTCATAATTATGTTATTTACAAATAAATTAAATGCCTATTTATTTTAAAATTTGATTGTATTTTTTAGAGTTTAAAATTTCCACTGCTTTTTGTATGCTTTTGTGATGTTGTAAATGATATGTATATAAACCTTCTCTATAAAAATAACGTATAATTAGTTTATCGGTTATTAACTTGGTTAATTCTTTTTGATTTATTATTAGTGCATTTTTTTTAGCATTAGCGACTGTTTTTTGCAGCACACTTAATTCGGCATCTATTTTTATTTCATCTTTTTCTGCTTGGATCTTTAACTTTTCGATTACTTTTTCTGTTTTACTTTTATACTCAAAACCACTGGTGTATACATATTTTTTAAACGCTTCATAATCTTGCTGTGTAAAATTAAAGTCTGATATTGATGTAATGTTGTGCTGATAATAATAATCATTACAGTAATTAAATAGTATGTTTTGTTTTACTAGCGCTAAAGTAATATTACTGTATTTGTTTTCCGCAATTTTTACATCAGGGTTTATTCCTCCACCATCATAAACGGTTCTTCCGTTTCTAGTTTTAAATGCGGTGTGATCTTTTTTATCGGTTCGTACTGCTTTATTGTCGCTATCTCTGTTCCAATAGTCTAATGCTTGTATGCATCTTCCTGATGGTGTAAAATAACGAGAAATGGTTACTTTTAACTGTGTTCCATAGGTTAGTTTTTTAGTTCGTTGCACTAATCCTTTACCAAAACTTCTGCTTCCTACAATTACGGCTCTATCTAAGTCTTGCAAAGCACCTGAAACTATTTCACTTGCTGATGCACTTGTACTGTTTATAATAACAACCAAAGGTATTTTCAAATCTACAGGTTCTTTTTTAGTAATATATGTTTTGTTGTATTTTTTTACTTTCGATTTTGTGGTTACTATCAATTCGCCTTTTGGCACAAAAAGGTTTACAATATTAATAGCTTCTCGTAATAAGCCTCCTGGGTTTCCTCTTAGGTCTAATATAATTTGTGTTGCGCCTTCTTCTTTTAAGCTTAGTAATGCTTCTTTGGTTTGTGTTGTTGTTTTTTTGTTGAATTTTTTTAATACAATATATCCTATTTTATCATCAATCATTTTATAAAACGGTACGGCATCAATATTAATTTTTTCACGTGTAAGTGTAGTTTTTTTTGTTTTTCCTTGACGTTCATAAATAATTTCTATTGATGAATTTACAACTCCTTTTAATAAAGATGTAATATTTTCTTTAAACTCAGCAACTTTAATGTTGTCTATTTTAATAATTTCATCTCCTGCTTTTAAACCTGCTTTGTCGGCAGGATAATTTTTATAAGGCTCCATAATAAATAGGCGTCCTTTTTTTCTTTTAATAACTGCGCCAATACCACTATATTCGCCAGATTGGTTAATTTTATATGCTTCTACGTCTTGTTCATTATAAAAACGGGTGTACGGATCGAGTTGTTTTAACATGTTTTTTATGGCAGAATCCATTAATTCTCCTGGATTAATTTCATCAACATAATTCATGTTTAACTCTTTAAAAAGAGTTGTAAATATTTCTATTTGTTTTGCGATTTCAAAAAAATCGGCTTTAAAACTAGATACTGAAATTAATAATACCAATGTGGTAATTGGAATTAAAAATTTTTTTCGCAAAAATTTTTTCATGATTTTTATTCCTTAAAAGGTTTGTTTTTAAAATTAATAGCGTTAAAATACAACTTATTTGTCCGTTATTTTTTCATTTAATTGATGTAATAAAGACGCCATAATTACATTTAAGGCTTCATATTCAGGTTTCTTTTTTCCTAAATACAAAATCATACACACATGTTTTTGATGTACATTTTGGTGTGCTATTTTTTTATTTAATCGATATGTTTCTCGCAACAATCGTTTTATTTTATTTCTATCTACCGCATGTTTAAAGTTACGTTTAGATACCGAAACTCCTATTTTTAAAAGCACATCATCTTCAAAATTAATTTTTTTATAAATGACTTTTACAGGAAATTCAGATAGCATTTTCCCGCCATTAAATAACTCTTGTATTAATTTTTTGCTTTTTAATTTTTCTGTGGTTGTATAGGTATTCATGGTGCTTTTTTATTTCCTTTTATAAAGAGATAAATTGTTGCGTTTTTTAGTTTTTTTTCACAAATACATTGTTGCTTTTATCAATATCTGCCATACGTTTTGCTGGATCAATAGTTACTTTTTTTACAGGTTTAGTAACTTTAAAACTATAGGTTGGATATGCCCATGCCCAATTTTTTTCTACACGTTTAATTAATGGATAGTAGGAACTTGTTTTTTGTGCTCTTGCCATACGTAACGGAATGTACACATACTCTTTTGTTCCGTCTAAATATTCTATTACCACATCTAAAGGCATTGGCATTAAACCAATACGTGCTAATGTTATTGTGTCATCACTTACCGTTTTTACAGCGTAGTCTATGGTGTTTGTTGTTTGTGTCCAATCTGTTAAATACCAGTCTAGCTCAAAACCTGATATTTTTTCGGCAACACGGTTAAAATCATTTGGTGTTGGGTGTTTAAACTTCCATTGGTTGTAATATTCTTTTAATATTTTTTCCACAACCTCGTCACCAACAATATATCCTAATTGTGCTAAAAACACTTCTCCTTTATTGTATGCTGCAATTCCGTATGCCATATTTAAGTGAAAACGATCGGAATGTGTACTTTGTGGTTGTTCTTTACCTGAGGTTGCTAAATATTGATAACCTTTGTATGCGCCATAAAACGGATTTACTTTCTTCTTATTCATAACTTCGTTTATTGCTAAGTTTGAAATATAGCTTGTCATTCCTTCGTCCATCCATTCGTGTTTGCTCTCATTAGTTGCTAATGCGTGTTGAAACCAAGCGTGTGCCAATTCATGTGAAGTAACACCAATTAAGCTACCTAATTTACGATGTCCTGTAATTAATGTACACATGGCATATTCCATTCCACCATCACCACCTTGTATTACGGAGTATTGTTTCCAAGGATATGGACCTATATTTTTATTAAAAAAATGTAGTAGTTTTACTGTTTTTTCTTGAAGAGTTTTCCAATTTTTTTGATTTACATCTTTTTTATATAAAAAATGTAGTTGTACACCGTTTTCTCCCTTTACGATATCATGAATATAATCTTTATCTGCTGCCCATGTAAAATCATGTACCATTGGTGCGTTAAAATGCCATGTAATTTTATTTCCTTTAGGTCTTT
This sequence comes from uncultured Kordia sp., assembly GCA_964635575.1. Classification (GTDB taxonomy): domain Bacteria; phylum Bacteroidota; class Bacteroidia; order Flavobacteriales; family Flavobacteriaceae. The sequence goes on from CAZWNY010000041.1 coordinate 3,422, forward strand.
TTATAGTTCCTGTTTCGTAGCCATAACCTACTTGATTTGGATTCTGGATATATCCTGATCCTCCTAAAATATACGCTTTATCAATTGTTATTTTTACATCAAAGTTTCCCCAAACGCCATGAAATTCACGAGCAATATATGGGTCTGCATGCCAGCCTTCAAAATCATATTCTGCCATTTTTGGATACCATTGTGTCATCGATAATGCAACACCTTCTTTGTTATTTCTCCCTGAACGGCGAATTTGTTTTGGTACTTGTCCTAAAAAATCCATTTTTAAAACTGTTGATGTTCCTGATTTTATAGGTTTTTTTAAAGTAACTTCTAATATTGTTCCAACCACTTTATAATGTACGGGTTCACCATTTTGTGTTAAGCTATTTATTTTTATAAAACCGATTTCATTTGGTTTTAATTTTGCAATTCTACTTTCGTAAACAGGTTTTTCTTTTGTACCAATGTTTGGTGACATTCTAGTGTCTGGGTCTGCAATAGCTTGTAAGTTTGCATCCATTTCGCTATTGGGTTGAAATGCGTTAAAATACAAATGATAATATACTTTATGTAAATCGTCTGGAGAGTTGTTTGTATATGTCAAACTTTGCTTTCCGGTATATTGATAGTTCTCTACATTCATATCAATATCCATTTTATAATCTACATGTTGTTGCCAATAGATAGGTGTTGATTTTGAAGTTAATGTATTGCTATTACTCAAGTTTTTTGTTGTTTTACAAGATGAGAAAGCAATAATTATTAAACTGAATAGAAGTGTTTTTTTCATTAGGATGATATTTAAGCTACTAAAATATAAAAACCTCAGCACTTAATTACTGAGGTTTTAGTTTTATTGTAATCTTTTTTATTTACGAACCTTTTACATTTGTAATTTATTTAAATTTTTTAATGTATCTGTGGTTTTTAAACAACGTTAAAAGAGGTTGAAAAAAAGTTATTTCGACATTCTTTCTGCCATTATTAATGCATTGTAAGCATTTACAATTTTACCTGATACAGATACTTGGTTTAATGTTTTTACATTTCCAGCATCGCCACCTAATACAACCTTTGTTTTTATTGGTAAACCTGAATCCATTAAAATACGTTTTACTTGCGCTGCTGATAGTTTTGGGTAGTAGGAACGGATTAACGCTGCTACACCTGCTACATTTGGAGCTGCCATTGATGTGCCTTGTAAGTGTTTGTATTTATTGTGTGGTACTGGTGCATATATTTTAACTCCAGGAGCAAAAACATCTACATTTATTTTACCATAATTAGAGAAATCAGCAACTAGTTGATCTCCATATTTATAATTTAATGCGCCAACAGTTAAGAAGTTATCTGATACTTCAGTACCATTGTTTACTTGATCATTAGGATAAATGTTTTTTGTATCTAAATCTTGTGCACTGTTACCTGCTGCATTTACAATTAAAACATCGTGCTTTGCGGCATATTTAATTGCATCATAAACCCATTTTGCATGTGTTGCATATGATTTTCCGAAACTCGTATTAATTATTTTTGCTCCATTGTCTACTGCGTAATAAAAAGATAATGCAATATCTTTGTCATACTCATCACCGTTAGGTACGGCTCTAATAGTCATAATTTCTACATTATTTGCGATGCCATTTGTTCCTTTATTATTGTTGCGCTCAGCAGCAATAATACCTGCTACGTGCGTACCGTGCAATGCTTCATCTTTATCTGGACCCCAAAGGTTATTGTCTCCATAATATTTATCAGTAAGGTCATTAAGGTTGTCTTTTAAAACACCTCTAAAATCTTTAGTCATGTTTAAGTGACTGTTTAAAGTACTTGTAAAATGATCTACTGCTCCTTTTAATCGTTCAACAAAAGAAGATAATGAATCAAAACCGTTACCGTAGGCAAATTGTGCTACACCAATAGCTTCTTTTAAAGTTTCATTTGGGGTTTTTATTGCTGTTACTTCTTCTTTTGTATAGTCTTTTTTACCAAAATGTTTGATTAAAGTTTCGTTTGCAGTGTTTAACTTCTGCATCATTACTTCATACTTTGTTTTATTATCTACTGCCTCTTTATATTCCTTGTCATATTGTTTTTGAGCTTTTGCAACTGTTGCTGCATCTGCTAAACTTGGGTTTCTTAAAATACGTACAAACTCTAAGTTTTCATCGGTAATGTTTCCTAAAAAATTCCATCCGTGTACATCGTCAATATATCCGTTACCGTCATCATCTTTACCGTTGTTTGGTTTTTCTTTTTTATTTGTCCACAATACATTTTTTAAGTCTTCGTGCTCAATATCAATTCCAGAATCTACAACGGCTACAATTACTGTTTTTCCTTTTTTTCCTTTTAAAAGCTGATATGCTTTATTAACACTCATGCCAGGAATAGTGTCTTTTACCAAGTCTAAATGACTCCATGAATTTAGTTCTGCTTCTGAAAGTTTTGCTTCTTTAATTGGTGTGTTATCAATATTTGCAATTGGTGTTGATATTACATTTGATGCACCTCCACAACTCGCTAAAATTAAAGCAGTAGTTGTTGATAAAAACAATGGTTTTAATAATTTCATAATGGTTTATTTATTTTAATAATTTTTTGTGTTTTGTGTTTTTAAGTAAAAAACCCGTTCACAAATATAAGAGTTATAATTATTCTAATCCCTAATTTAATCTTGTAATATGTAATTTTACAATTACCCTTCACAGCTAGCACATTCTTTTTTTTGTTTAAATTTTTGAGCAGCGTTCATACTATGTTGATAGTACATTGATTTTATACCTAAACTCCAAGCAGTCATGTATAAATTATTTACTTCTTTTGTTGGCATATTTGGATGAATCATTAAATTAATTGATTGTCCTTGGTCGATATGGTTTTGACGGTTTGCTGCTTGATAAATAACCACCATTTGATCTATTTCTGGATAGGTTTTAAATACGTTTTTTTCAGCGTCTGAAAGAAAATCTAAGTGTTGTACCGACCCGTCATAATCACGAATGCTTTTCCAGATTTCACTTGTGTTTTTCCCTTTTTTTTCTAATAATGTTACTAAAAACGGATTTTTAATTGTTGTTTTAATTTTTGCAATATCTTTTACATAACTGTTTGACCAAATTGGCTCGATTCCTTGTGATACTTGACCTAAAATAAATGCTGATGAAGTTGTTGGTGCTACTGCGTTTAAAGTTGAGTTTCGGCGACCATATCCTTTTAAAACATCTGGTTCTCCAAATAAATTAGCCAATTCTTTAGATGCTTTATATGATTTTTCTTTAATTACTTTAAAAATTTCTGAATTTAAATTAAATGCTGCTGTACTATCAAATGCGTGCATTTTAGATTGTAATAAAGAGTGCCAACCCAATGCTCCTAAACCTAAAGCTCTGTTTTCTTTTGCAAAATTATACGCCTTTTCCATAAAGTTGAAGGTTAGTTTATCATCTCTATCTGTAGCATCTCTGTAGGCTTCTAATTTAGTGATAAATTCTTCCATTACGGCATCTAAAAAATAGACTAAAGTTTCTACGGCGTCTGTATCTTTCCATTTATCGTAATGTAATAAATTAATTGAAGATAAGCAACACACAAAAGACCAGTTGTCATTAGATGGTAGCATAATTTCTGTACACAAATTACTGGCATAAATTTCGTGATTTTTATCTTTATATACGTCTACTGTTTTGTTGTTCACATTGTCTCTAAACAAAATATATGGGTAACCAACTTCCGATCGGGATTGTAATACTTTTGCCCAAATGGTACGTTTCTTTATATCGCCATCTTTCATTTCTTGCATCCATTTATCGCTTACGGTAACTCCGTGTGTAAGTTCTTGTATTGGGTTTCCTTCCGATCCTATTTCTAAAAACTCCATTACATCAGGATGGTCAATAGGTAAATATGGTGCAAAACGACCTCTACGAACTGACCCTTGGCTTACTACATCTACCATTTTTTCAAACAACTGCATAATATGTACTGCTCCAGATGATTGTCCGTTGTTTTTAACAGGCGCTCCTCGATGTCGTAATTTACCAAAATAACCTGATGTTCCTCCACCTAATTTTGACATCATACCAACTTCCGATTGTGTGAACAAAATATCACCCATATCATCTGCAATATGCGATCCAAAACAACTAATTGGCAAGCCTCTTTTTTTTCCAAAATTTGACCAAACTGGTGATGCTAAAGAGTAATATCCTTCTGACATATAACCGTAAAATTTATCGGCAAAACCATCAATTTTTAAAATTCGTTCGGCATTTTCGGCAATAGCTCTAATGCGTCCTTCTGGGGTAATGTCATCTGTTAAGTATCCTGAGGCTAAAAATTTACGACTATTTTCTGTTAACCATTTAATTTTTGGTTGGTTTTCTTTTTGTTCTAATTTTAAGGCAAGTTTACGTGCTTGTATCAATTTTTCTTGTTCTGATACTGTTTGTTGTGTTGTGTTGGTTGCTGTTGTTTTTTTCATTTTTAAAATAGGTCGTCTGCGGTTATACTTTTACTTCTTTTGGTGTATGCTATTGATCGTTTTACGAAAAAATCTCCATGTTTGGTTCCTATAATTTCATCATCAAACCATTCTGTTTCTGCTACTAATTTTTCATCTATATCAAATACTTTTCCAATACCGATACTTTCTAATGAGTTGTTAAAGCGGTTTTTTATAAATTCGTTTACTACTTTTTTTGGTAAAAAGTCTAATTCTCCTGCTTCAAAAATCCAATCAATAATATTACTTTCAGATTTAAATGCTTCTCGACACATTTCTTGTGTTGATGCTTCAAACTCTGCGTTAAACCAAGATGGATTTTCGTGCTTAATTACTTTTATAACATCAATACCAAAGTCTCCGTGTATTTGTTCTTCTTTTGATGTGGCTTCTACTACGTTCGAAATACCTTTTAATACATTTTTATGTTTATTAAATGCCATTATTATTAAAAATTGTGAAAATAAAGACACGTGTTCAATAAATAATGAAAACAACAAAATTGATTCTGAAAACTCTTTATTATCATCACTTTTGGAATTTTTTAAAGCGGTTTCTAGGTATTGAACACGCTTCATTATTACTGGTTTTTTCTTTAAGTTTTTAAATTCATTATTTAATCCTAATATTTCTAATAAATGTGAGTAAGCATCATGATGCCGTACTTCACTTTCAGCAAATGTGGCTCCAACGGCACCTATTTCTGGTTTTGGCATTTTTACATGAATATCGCCCCAAAAGTTTTTTACGGCTACTTCTATTTGAGAAATTGCCAACATAGTATTTTTTATAGCGTTACATTCTGTTGCGCTTAGTCCTGTTTTAAAGTCTTGTATATCACTGGTGTAATTAAACTCGGTATGTATCCAATAGGAGTGACGTATTGCATTTACATATTCATATAACTGCGGGTATTCGTATGGTTTTAAAATGATACGTTTTTCAAAAATATCGGCTTGTCGCAAACGTGCTTGTTCATTACGGTATAAAATATATGCTTTTGCTACGTTTGGGAATTCACTCTCCATTAGTTTTTCTTCAACAGTGTCTTGTACCTGTTCTACTGTTGGAATGTAGCCAACGTGGCTTTCTTTTCTTTTTAAAAGAGTTGTTAATACTTTTTTTGAAATATTTTCCGCATCTTTTCGTGTACCATTATCAACAGAACTCATTGCTTTTTCTATTGCGTTGGTAATTTTATTTAAAACAAATGGCGCTGTTTCGTAATCTCTTTTTATAATTTGAAAAATTTCCATAATCTCTCTGTTTTAAACGGTCTGTTTATTGTGTAAATAGTTAAAAAACTACTTAATTATTAATTAAAAACAACTTATAAAGGGCTTCTTTTTTATTTAGTAAGGATAAAAAAGAAATGATTTTGGTTTGCTTTGCTTTTTTAACGAATAAAAATAGCGTGAAAATCAGCACTTATTTTGTGCCTTACAAATATTGTGAATTAACATCTATTTTAAGTGTATAAAAACGGAAAATATATAATAGGTTTTCAACATGTTTTTAACAACTACTGTAACTCCTTGATTTTATTGAGATTATTATATAAACACCTAACCACCTGAAAGATTAGTATTTATGTTTTTTTATTGTTGATGGCAAGTGATAAAATAAGGCTTTTATTTTTTTATAAATTATTTTTATTTTTGAATGGTTTTGGCTATTTTTTCTAATTCAGCATACCAAATTTTCCCAAATTTACGCAATAAAGATTCTTTTAAAAATTTATAAACGGGTACTTTTAAGGTTTTTCCTAAAAAACAAGCGTCATTACAAATTGGCCAACTGTGATAATTTACCGCTGTAAATGAGCTGTAATTTTGTGTTCGAACTGGATATAAATGACACGATATTGGTTTTTTAAAATCTATCACACCTGTTTTATGTGCTGCTTCTATACCACAAAGTGCTGTTTTTTTATCATCAAAAATAACATATACGCATTCTGCTCCGTTTATTAGTGTGGTTTCTAAGTCGCCCAAATCAGTTACAATTGATGTTCCTTGTTTTTCAATGGCATTAATACCTTCTTTACGTAAAAAGGGCTTTACTTTTTGATATATTTTTTTTAAAATAGCGACTTCTTCTTTTTCAAGAGGCGCGCCTGCTTCACCTGCTATACAACATTCGCCTTTACAGGCTCCTAAGTTACACACAAATTCTTTTTTTAAAATATCTTCGGAAACTATGGTTTTTTGTATTTGAAACATGTGTATTGGTTGCATTTTTAATTGTAAAACAGGTTGATTTTTTAAAAAATTGATTACAAAAGTAATACTTTTATAGATTATATTATTTTAATAGTATAATTTTGTAAAAAATTAAATGAGTCATATTATGTATTTAGATTTTATAGAAATTGCAAAAGCAAGTGTAATTTTATTTGCGGTTATAGACATTGTTGGTTCTTTACCTATAATTGTAAAGCTTAAAAAAAATGCAGGTGGAGTTATTCAGAGTGAAAAAGCATCATTAATAGCGGGTGTTATTATGTTACTATTTTTATTTATTGGAGAAAAATTACTGCGTTTTATTGGTATTGACGCTGCGTCTTTTGGTATTGCAGGTGCTTTTATTTTGTTTTTTATGGCTTTAGAAATGGTTTTGGGAATTAACTTATTTAAACAAGATGAAAATACCGCCAAAACGGCTTCGGTTGTTCCTTTGGCATTTCCGATGATTGCTGGCGCTGGTAGTATGACTTCTATATTGTCTTTACGTGCAGAATATGAGTCTGTTAATATTGCAATTGCAATTGTTTTAAATATTGCGATTGTATATTTAGTTTTAAAAATGAGCGGTTGGTTTGAAAAAAAATTAGGAAAAGGTGGTATTGCAATTATCGAAAAAGTATTTGGAATTATATTACTTGCGATTGCTGTTAAGTTATTTACAAACGGTATTAAAGCAACTTTTTTTTCGAGTTTATTATAATTAAAACATCTTAAATTACCCAATATAACATCTTGTTTTAACGACATTTCATATGTTTTTAGCAAGAAAATAATATGAATTAAAAAAATATTTAAATGAAATTACTTAACCCTATTTTTGTTGTACTAGCTTTAGTTTTTGTTATTTTTAACGTAACTAAGTTGGACTTTAATAATCTTTTTGAAGGCGATAGCAGCATTGCTCTAATTGGCATTGTTTCGAGTATTATTGTTTTGGTTTTACTTTCTATTTTAAAAAAATCGAAAGATATTGAGCGGAAAATGAAATTATAAATATTGCTTTTTAGCGTGTTTTTATAAATAATTTAAGAACTCGCATACAAAAAAGCAATGTTTACGACTACAATTAACACGAAATTACCTAAAAATTAATTGCAACACATAATTTATTCTTGGTTTTTTTAGATCTAAAAATGCCTTACGGAAACGCTTTTAACTTATTAGATAAGTTAACCGATATTAATTTTGAAACCATTTTTGTAACCGCTTATAATCACTATGCTTTAAATTATCAAGCCTCCTAATTATTTACTAAAACCCATATCTATTAATCAGTTAATTAGTGCTGTAAATAATGTAAGTTAAATTCAAAGAACTGCATCAAACCCTAATTACACCCAAAAATAAAGTAGTACAAAATAAAATAATCGTACCACAATTAGATGGATTTTAAAGTTATAGAAACAAAAAACATATTATACTGTAAAGCAGACGATAATTATACTGAAATTTATCTGAATAAAGGGAAATTAGTTGCCAGTAAAACATTTTAAATGGATTTTACACAAATTTTGGATTTGCACACATACATAAATCATACATCGTAAACGTATCAATAACACGTTATCAAAAAATAAAAGGAAAACTACTACGTTATTTTAAATAGTTAATCTCACTATTTTTTATAAAACTATTCCGTCTCAAAAAAGTCTTTTATACTTTTTTATTGAAGTCTTTATACTTTTAATATATTTGCATAAACAAAATAACACCATGAAATACAAAAGAATACTTTTAAAGCTATCAGGCGAAGCACTAATGGGCGACAGACAATACGGTATTGACCCTAAAAGATTAGCTGAATACGCTGAAGACATTAAAGTATTAGTTAGTAAAGGGCTTGAAATTGCCATTGTAATTGGTGGTGGAAACATTTTTAGAGGTGTTGCGGGTGCTAGTAATGGTATGGATAGAGTTCAAGGAGATTATATGGGAATGTTAGCCACTGTAATTAACGGATTAGCACTACAAAGCGCTTTAGAAGACACAGGGGTTCAAACACGTTTACAAACGGCTATTAAAATTGAAGCCATGGCAGAACCTTATATTAAACGTAAAGCAGTACGTCATTTAGAAAAAGGACGTGTTGTTATTTTTGGTTCAGGTACAGGAAACCCGTATTTCACAACCGATTCCGCAGCCGTTTTACGAGCAATAGAAATTAATGCTGAAGTAATTTTAAAAGGAACTCGTGTAGATGGTATTTATAATGAAGATCCAGAAAAAAACCCAGAAGCAGTAAAATACGAAACCATTAGCTTTAACGAAGTAATACAAAAAGGACTAAAAGTAATGGACATGACTGCCTTTACACTAAGTCAAGAAAACAAATTACCAATAATTGTATTTGATATGAATACACGTGGCAATTTATTAAAAGTAGTATCAGGAGAAAAAATAGGAACAATGGTAAGCTAACCTATTTTAGATTTTTATATCTAAAATAGTTGGCGTAACTTTTGCTTAAAACAACAGATAAACCGATTAATTAAACCTTTAAGGATATCGCTCTGCGATTAATTTTACTAAAAAAATAACATTATGGAAGAAATTAAATTTATTATAGACACCGCAAAAGAGGGAATGGAAAATGCATTAGCACATTTAGATAAACAATTATTGCGTATTAGAGCAGGAAAAGCAACTCCTGCAATGTTAGGTACAGTTATGGTTGATTATTACGGATCTTCCACGCCTCTTTCTCAAGTTGCAAACGTAGCCACACCAGACGCACGTACCATTACCGTACAACCTTGGGAAAAAAATTTATTAACCGAAATTGAAAAAGCAATTACTTATGCTAATTTAGGCTTTAATCCAATGAATAACGGTGAAAGCATTATTATTAGCGTGCCACCATTAACAGAGGAAAGAAGACGTGAATTAGCCAAACAAGCAAAATCAGAAACAGAAGATGCAAAAGTAGGTGTCCGTAATAGTCGTAAAGAAGCAAATAACGAAATTAAAAAATTAGACGATGCCTCTGAGGATATGAAAAAAAATGCAGAAACCGAAGTTCAAAAATTAACCGATACGTTTAGTGAAAAAATTGAAAAAATTTTCAGCGCAAAAGAAATAGAAATTATGAAAGTATAGCTTTTATTCTTTAGGATAAATATTTAACTGCATAAAACATAACCCGTAATGTGTTTTAAAAATAAATTTGAATCAATAAAATAATTATTTAATGGATTCATTAACACAAATAGTATTAGGAGCAGCTGTTGGAGAGGCCGTTTTAGGAAAAAAAATAGGTAACAAAGCAATTTTATGGGGAGCAATAGCAGGAACTATTCCTGATTTAGATATACTCTCCAAATATTTTACCGATACGGTGTCGGCTTTAGAAATTCATAGAGGTTTTACCCATTCTTTATTTTTTTGCATTCTTTTTTCACCAATAATGGCTTGGTTAATGCAAAAAATCTATAAAACTAAAGAAGCTACTTTTAAACAATGGACGCTTTTTTATTTTTTAGTTTTAATAACACATCCTTTATTAGATGCACACACTACTTGGGGAACAAAGTTTTTTTGGCCTTTAGATATTCGTTTAGCATATAAAAATATTTTTGTAATAGATCCAATATATACCTTACCATTATTGTTTTCTATTATAGCAATACTATTTTATAAACGAACAAATCCCATCCGAAAAAAAATAAATAATTTGGGTTTAATTATCAGTTCTTCGTATATGGTACTGACAATAATTTTTAAATCAGTTAGTTATAACGTGTTTAAAAAAAGCTTACAAGAACAACAAATAAGTTATACCAATATTATAGTAAAACCAACAGCCTTAAATAGTGTTTTATGGGTTGCAAACGTAAAAACGAAAAACTCCTACTTGATAGGTTACTATTCTCTTTTAGATAAGAGCAAAAAAATAACATTTACTTCGTATCCAAAAAATCACGAATTACTTGGGAGTTTAAAAAACAACCCTAAAGTAAAAAGATTAATCGCTATTACCGAATCATGGTTTACAATATCAAAAATTGATAATAAACTCTATTTAAACGACTTACGCTTCGGAGTTTTATCTATGAAACCTAATGAAAATAGATTTGTTTTTAGTTTTTTAATAGAAAATACTGATAATAAATTGATTATTTCTCAAAATAAAAATAAAATAGAAGATGGTCAAGAAATTATTTTGAACTTATGGAAAAGGATAAAAGGTGTTTATTAATTTTCGAAAACGATTTTAATTATGAAAAATCTATTTAATAAACTTGTATCACAAAAAATTGAATTTAGCATACATTTATAAAAATCCATTTTGGTTTTAAATACTAAATTTTTCAAATATATTTACATCGAAAAAGGCTTTCAAAATTAAGATTTAATACTTTCTTTATAATACTAACAAATTAAGTACCTTTACATCTTTAAACTCAATATATGGCAAAATTATTTAGCGTTGGTTTTTGGGCGGCAATTGCTCGTATTATTTTAGTAAACAGAACAGCAGTGCTTATTGTTGTAGCCTTAATCACCATAGGTTTATCTACTCAATTTAAACACATGCGCTTCACGTATACTGAAGCCAATCTATTACCAAAAGACCATATCGTAAATATTGAATACTCTAATTTTTTAGATAAGTTTGGCGAAGAAGGTAATTTAGTTGTTATTGCTGTAAGAGACTCCTCTTTTTTTACACCTCAAAAATTTAATGCTTGGAATAATTTTTCAAAAGAGTTAGCAACTAATAAAAATATAGACCTAGTTGTTGGTGTTGGCAACATACAAAAACTAATCCGTAACGATAAAAAGGGAGCTTTTAATTTACAACCACTAATTAAAGACTCTGTAAGTACTCAAAAAGAGTTAGACAATATTAAAAAAGATTTATATTATAACCTACCGTTTTACAATCACTTTTTATACAATGCAGAGTCTAACACCTTTAGAACCGCAATTTACATCAATAAAAAAATTATAAATGCACCTGAACGAAAGGAATTAATTGAGGAATTTATTATCCCTAAAATAATAGCTTTTGAAAAAGCAAATAACTTAAACGTTAGAGTTTCAGGTATGCCATATATTAGAACACTAAACTCCAATACTATAATTAATGAAATTGCAATCTTTATTTTAGGAGCTTTGGGCGTAACAGGTTTAATTTTCTTTTTCTTTTTCAGATCCTTTAGAGCTACCATAATTTCATTACTTACCGTTATTATTGGAGTAATGTGGACCTTCGGTTTTTTAGGTTGGTTAGGATATGAAATTACGGTACTTACAGCAATTATTCCACCATTAATTATTGTAATTGGTATCCCAAACTGTATCTTTTTAATTAACAAATACCAAAGAGAAGTAAAAATACACGGCAATCAAGCAAAGTCATTACAACGTGTAATTACTAAAGTAGGTAACGCTACTTTAATGACCAACTTAACTACAGCCGCTGGTTTTGCTACTTTTATTTTAACAAAAAGCGATTTACTAAGTGAGTTTGGTGTAGTCGCATCATTAAGTATTGTATCAATATTTATTCTATCACTATTAATAATACCTACTATTTATAGTTTTATGCCGCTTCCTAAAGAAAAACACTTAAAACATTTAAGTATAAAATGGATTGATGGTTTTGTAAGTTGGATGGAAAACTCAGTAAAAAACAAAAAAGTTGCCATATATAGCATTTCTATACTAGCACTTATTATTAGTTTAATTGGTATTTTTCAAATTAAAGTAACAGGAAGTTTAATTGAAGACATGCCTAAAAACACTGAGTTTTTTAGAGACATTCGTTTTTTTGAAAAAGAATTTGACGGCATTATGCCCGTAGAGTTTGTAATAGACACCAAACGAAAAAAAGGAGTTATGAAACTGGCTACGCTAAAAAGACTAAGCCAGTTAGAGGATGCAATTAACGAAATACCTGAACTCTCAAAACCAATTTCAATTGTAGGTTTAGTAAAATATGCTAAACAAGCATACTATAACGGAAACCCTAAATATTATCAGTTACCAACATCTCAAGAAAAAGTATTTATACTTTCGTATGCTAAAAAAGCAACAGGAAGTATTAATTTTATGAAAAGTTTTGTAGATAGCACAGGAAGATACGCTCGTATTAGTACGTTTATGAAAGATATTCCTACCGATAGAATGGAAATTATTGAAAACCAATTAACGCAAAAAATTAACCTTATTTTTCCTAAAGACCGTTATACCGTTAACATTACAGGTAAAGCATTGGTTTTTCAAAAAGGAACCAAATATTTACGTAACAATCTATTTTTATCATTAGGGTTAGCAATTGTAATTATTTCATTATTTATGGCATACATGTTCCGTTCCGCACGTATGATAATTGTTTCTTTAATACCTAATTTATTACCACTAGTAATTACAGCAGGACTAATGGGTTATTTAAACATTCCTATAAAACCATCTACAATATTAGTATTTAGTATCGCTTTTGGTATATCAGTAGACGATACCATACATTTTTTAGCCAAATACCGGCAAGAGTTACAAGCAAATAACTGGCACGTTCGTAAATCCGTTTTTAAAGCATTACGAGAAACAGGAGTAAGCATGTTTTATACCTCTATTGTGCTGTTTTTTGGGTTTTCGGTATTTACCATATCTAGTTTTGGAGGTACTGTTGCGTTAGGTGGTTTAGTTTCAGCAACCCTATTATTTGCGATGTTAGCTAATTTACTATTATTACCGTCTTTATTATTATCATTAGAAAACGTAATTGCCAATAAAAAAGTTTTAAAAAAACCACGTCTTAATATTATTCCAGAAGAAGAAGAAGAAGAAGAAGAAGAAGAAGACAAATAATAAAAAGCAGTTTTC
>CAZWNY010000042.1:0-7608 GCA_964635575.1 uncultured Kordia sp.
AAAATGATGAATTTATTTTTTATGCTAAAGTTTATTATTTTGGATAACATAGTTTGATGTAATTAATTAAATGATTGAGTGATTTTAAAGGTTAGAAATCAATCCTTTACAAGAGACAAATTATAATTTTTTTAGCATTTTTTACAATGACTAAATTGTTACAAAAATCTTATTTTTAAATTAAATTACTAAATTTTTTTGGAGGTTGAAATATCGATTTTTTTTCGAAAGTTGAAAATAAATCTTGATAATAAAAGTTTTGGATAGCTTCTATTTTGTGGCAAAGAGTGTTTAAATACGGTATCTGAAATTGGTAAATTACTACAAGTTGCGTATGTATATGACAGTCACCACTTAATGGCGGATGCTGATGTTCCTTTTCTTCTTTTTTATGTTGTTCTTGATGGCTGTCTTTTAAATTGCCGTAATGTTTGGAAAAGAATACAAAAATAGTATCACCGTATGCTTTTTTATGAAAAGCAATATCTTCTAACAATGCATCTGCTTTTAAAAAATCCTCATGACAAATTTGAGAGCTTTGAAAAAGAAATAAAATAGCAATAGATATGGATATTATTTTCTTCATAAAAAACAAATGTAAGTTTTTATTTTGACATTCTTTAATTATTGAAGTTGTAATTTTTACTTATGCTTTACTCTTTAAAAACAACTAAAGATGCTTTTACTCCTGTAAGTAAGTTCCATTCTTGCGATGTAATTATTTCTCCTTTATCGTTTAAAACTCTAAATTGTGCGGTATTTGGACCTGATGACCCTTGGTTAAGTGCTATAAATTCAATTACGTTTTTACCTATAATTAAATCGGCATTAATACCTTTAAACCTACTAATTAATTTCATGTTTGCTTCTACAAGCACTCCATTTACATAAATTTGAACTCGATCTCCATCTACATATTCATGATCTCTACATTCAATACTAAAAAATGTTCCTTTTATTCCAAAAGTTCCTAAATATTGGTCTTTTTGGTATTTATTAAGGATTTTTTTATCTCTAATATCCCATTTTTTTTGAAGCTCTTCGCCTGCATCCATTAACTCATCTTGATCAAACATACTAAATGGCTGGCTATCAAGTTTTTTGTATTCTGCTTTTATTGGTGGCAATGGTTTTCTTTTAGATTTTATAAGTTGTGTATTGTCTTTGGGGTTATTCTCTTCTATTGTATACTCAATAGTACCTTTTATGCTTTTATCATCTAACTGATCAATCTGCGCTATTGTTGATAGCGTAAATAATAATGTAACTAATGTAGTAATTAATCGTTTCATTTAATGTTTTTTAGTATCGCCACTTAAAAATCTAAAAGTAAACATACCTATTCAAAAACAATACCATTTAATGTTTTTTTTTAAATTTTTTAATTAAAAATTGTTATTCTACGACACAAAAGATAAAAAATTGTTTTGTTATAAATCATACAGAGTTAAGGTTTGATTGTAACTTTGTTAATGAACCGATTTTTTTACAAAACAAGCATTGTTGTAATATATAAAATTTAAAAGCAAAATTTATTTTTGCAATTTTTAATTTCTGATTTGTTAAAAGTTCAAAAAAAAATCGCTAATTTTATAACCGAAAAATAAGTTTATTTTAATCTTTTTAAGAAAATATATAAATTTAAAATATGACATTTTTTTTAAACGAACCTCACCTACTTAAAAAGAAATTAATGGAATTATTAAAAAGAATAAACATTTGCCGAATATTGGCTGCAAAACAATACCTTTAATTTAATATTATATGCGTACAAAAATTTTAATGGTTTGCTTAGGTAATATTTGTCGTTCACCACTTGCACATGGTATTTTAGAATCTATGATGTATCCTGAAAAAGTGTTTATCGATTCCGCAGGTACATCGGCGATTCACAAAGGAGAAGCTCCAGATATTAGATCAATTGGTGTAGCAGAAAAGCACTATTTAGATATTAAAAGCCAAAAAAGCAGACAGTTTATAGCATCTGATTTTGAAGAATTTGATGTTATTTATGCAATGGACGCTAGTAATAAAAAAAACATCTTAGCGTTAGCTAAAACAGAAGCAGATAAACAAAAAGTAAAATTGATATTAAACGAAACCCATCCAAATTTAAATTTAGAAGTACCTGACCCATATTATGGAGGGAAAAACGGGTTCGAAAATGTATATCAAATGCTACACAAAGCATGTTTAGTAATTGCTAAAAACTTACAATAATGGAACTTACAGGAAAACTATATTTAATACCAACTACTTTAGGGGAAACTGAACCTTTAGAGGTTTTACCAATGTCTATTAAAAATGTAATAGAAATGACTGATGAATTTATCGTAGAGAATGAAAAAACAGCAAGACGTTTTATTAAACGTATTTGTCCTAAAAAGTCACAACCCGATTTAATATTACATCCACTTAATAAGTTTACCGATCCGTCTGAGATACCGATCTTTTTAAATTCTTGCCTTTCAGGAGGTATTGTTGGCTTACTTTCAGAAGCTGGTTGTCCTGCAATTGCGGATCCTGGTGCTGATGTCGTAAAAATTGCACATGAAAAAAACATACAAGTGCGCCCATTAGTTGGTCCATCTTCTATTTTGTTAGCAATGATGGGTTCAGGGTTTAACGGACAAAATTTTGCTTTTAATGGTTATCTACCTATTGATAAAAGCGAACGTAAACAAGCCATAAAACGATTAGAAAAATTATCTTCCGACTATAATCAATCGCAAATATTTATAGAAACTCCTTATAGAAACAATAAAATTTTGGAAGACTTAACAATCGTTTTACAATCGTACACCAAAATTTGTGTGGCTTGTGATATTACTTTACCGTCTGAAGTTATTTTAACTAAAACCGCTAAACAATGGAAAAATTGTAAACTGGATTTACACAAACGCCCTACAATATTTATTATTCAAAAAGAGGCATTGTAATTAACCTGTTTCGCTAACTTGCTTTTGCTCTTTGGTTTTCTTTTAAGTGAGAAACGTTATAATTTGCGAATTTTTTCATATAAACACGTACTGAAACTCCATTTGCGTCACTAAACGTGTTTTTTCCATAGCTTCGTAAAAACTTTTTTACACTTCCTGGACCACCTAAATGTGCTGCTGCTAAAATACCTGATTCAGTTACCTTAACACCTGAAATAGTTTTGCCTACAAAGCGTTTAATATCTCTACGTAACACCCATTTATTACGAGATAAATTGGCCTCAAATGCTTTTTCTTGTAGTAATGAGCTGTTAATAAAATATTGGGTATCGTAAACGCCTAACATTTTTAAGGTAGATTTCCCAAACTGATATTTACCTAAATATCCAAAACTGTTTATGACTCCATATCTTCCTTGAGATTCTTTAAAACCTAAAGCTTCTTTAAAACCTGCAAACGATTTTCCTAAAAACATTGAAAAATAGGTAGGTTTTTCAATTTCATTTTCATTTAAAACTGTGTAGTACAATTTTAATTTATTTACTTTAACAACTGTTGCATTAGCAGATTCATTTGCTGTAAATCCTGATGTTATAAAAAATATAACTATCGAGATTATGAAAATTTTTGTAATTTTTTGTATCATAACTAATAGATTTTTTAAGACTAACTTTTTGTGTTTAAATCACATTTGTAAAACGCTTAAAATTTCAGTTGGCAAATATAGTGACAAAAAACTATAACTATAATGTTTTCAGTAATTTATATTAACAAAGTTATAAACAGCATTGTGATTTAATGAATTTTAGCAACCCAATTTCTATACGCAATAGCGTTTCTATTATGTTGTGCTAAGGTTTTTGCAAAAGTATGATACCCCATTTTTTTTATGTTAGCTACAAAATATAGGTATTTATGATGTTCGTAATTTAGCACCGCGTTAATTGCCGAAATATCAGGCATTACAATTGGACCTGGAGGAATACCTGAATTTACATACGTATTATAAGGGTGTTTTAATGTTAAGTGTGTATTTAATACGCGTTTTAATTGTACTCCTGTAGTTTTTTTGACAGCATACACCACTGTTGGATCTGCTTGTAATAACATTCCTATTTTAAAACGGTTCATATAAACACCGGCAACACGTGGACGTTCATCAATTTTAACGGTTTCTTTTTGCACTATTGCAGCTAAAGCTATTACTTGTTTTGGTGTTAATCCTATTTTTTTAGCTTTCGCTAATCGTTTAACGTTCCAAAATTTATTGTATTCTCTTAACATTTTATCTCTAAACTTATTTGGAGAAGTGTTCCAAAAAAAATCATAACTATTAGCTATGTACATACCTAAAGCGGTATCTTTATTAAAATTATTATTTTTTAAAAAGGATGTATCTGTAAACGATTTTAATAACAAAGTACTGTCTGGTTCTATTTGTTTTGCTATTCTTCCTGCTAATGATGCCAACGATTCTTGATTATTAAACGATACTCGTACGGGTTTATTTTTAGATCGCAAAACGGTAATAATATCGTTATTTGTCATTCCTTTTTTAATTTCATATTTACCTGCTTTTACATTTTGAATGTATTTTTTTTGATTGGCAACAGATTTAAATGTTTCTATGTTTTTTAATAAAGGAGCTATGTCTTCTAACACTTCTTCAAAATTAGCTGTTGAAGATATATAGATTGTTGATTTTTCATTATTAAATGCCGTATTTGGAGTTAACAGTGCGTTATAGACATAGTACGCGAAAAAACTGCAGGCTACTAGCCCTAATAAGGTAATGATTGTTAGTATTTTTTTAATGTACATTGTTTTTGATGTATTGAAATAAATATTCGTTTTTATATGTATTATTGTCTAAAACCCAATCTTTTTTTACAGCACTTTGCGTGAAATTTAATTTTTTAAAAAGGCTGATACTTGCTGTGTTATTTTCTAAAACATTAGCGTATATTTGATGAACTCCTAAAATTTTCAAACAGTAATTGAGCAATAATTGTAAACTATTGTAAGCTATGTTTTGTTGTCGATATGCTTCTAAAATAAGGACTCCTACTCCTACTTTTTTATTTTTAGGGTCAAAATCAAATAAATCTACTACGCCAAATGTTTCCTTTTTGTAAGATGATATTACTAAGCGTAGTTGTTTAACTTCATAAATGTCTTTGTGTGCGTTTTCTAAGTATTGACGGATTATATATTTAGAAAACGGTGTTTGTGTTTGGCTCACTTCCCAGTTATCGGTGTTGTTTTCTATTTGATAAACCAGTTCTAAATCTTCTGGTTCTAATGCTCGTAAATAAATATGTTCTCCTTTTAATATTAACATGTAATTTCGCCTTTAAAAACCTGAATAGCTTTACCTGTTAGATATATTTGCGTATAATTTCCGTTTTTTTCTTTAAAAGATACTTGCAAAGTTCCTCCTTGTACTTGTAGGCTTAGTGTAGTTGCTGTGGCTTCGTTTAAATAGTGCATTGCTAAAGCTACTGCGGTTGCTCCTGTTCCGCAGGACAAGGTTTCGTCTTCTACGCCACGTTCATAGGTTCGCATTTTATATGTGGTATCGTTTATTTTTTTTACAAAATTTACATTACTTCCTTCTTTTCCGTATATTTTATTTCGAATGTTACTCCCTAATGTTTTAATATTAAACGTTAAAATATGGTCTTCAAATTGTACATGGTGTGGTGATCCTGTATCTAAGAATACTGCATTTTCTTTTATTTCTATTTTTGTTACATCTCGCATTTGTAAACTTACTGTTTCGGTATTAATAGTCGCATGATGCAAACCGTCTATTGCTTCAAATGTAGTGTTGTTTTTAATTATTTTTAAATAATTTGCAAAGGCTACAATGCATCTTCCTCCGTTACCACACATGGTACTTTGATTCCCATCTGCATTAAAATATATCATTTTAAAATCGGAAGTTTTACTGTTTTCTAATAAAATAAGTCCGTCTGCACCAATACCAAAACGTCTATCGCACAAAAAATTAATGGTTTTAACGGAGTTGTGTTTTAGTGCATTACTCCGATTATCAATTAGCACAAAATCGTTTCCTGTTCCTTGATATTTATAAAATGTAAGTGTATTTTTCATCTGTAAAGCAAATGTACAAGTTTAAATAGAGTTGTGAAAATGTTTTTTTTTAGTAATTTGATTCATATTTGCAATATTTATTAAAAAAAGCCTCTTGTTTGTATCAATATTATAAAAACTGGGAATTAATTAATTTACGCAGCTTAAAATATAGTGCTATTTTTTTGAATTGAATTTTTTGATTTTACATCAATTAAAACAAGCGTTTTATGGGTCCTTTGAGGTCATCTAGTTTTCCTAAATCTTTTTTTACGGAATCTATTTCAGATTTTACATCTTTTACAAATTTAGTGTCTATAGTTGCATCATCTATTGTTTTGGTAATATCATCTTTTAACTTTGTTACAATACCTCCATCAAACTCGTTTGCGCTACGTGTAATTTCTGATTTTATTTCGTTTGTAGCATTTTTAAGTTGCGTCATTCCTTTCCCTAAACTTCTTGCTATTTCGGGTAATTTATCGGTGCCAAAAATCATAACTACAATAAAGAGTACAAAAATAGTTTCGCCACCGCTAATAAATAAAAAGAATGTATTCATACTACAAATATAATAAAGCATTTTCTATTTTCTATTTTCTATTTCATTTATATTTTACAACTTTAGAAGAAAATAAATTAAATTGGAATTTTATAGGTATTATGCTTGTTTAACTATTTTTATACGAATATATTATTTACAAGTTTAGGTAATAAAAAAAGTAACGTAATTTGCTATAAGATACTTAAACTTAATGCAAATCATGCTACTATATTTTTTAATTTCTAAAGCATAAATGTTAATTCTGTAACACTTCAACTTGCATGGTTTTCAGCTTCATTATGTGTATTGCTTTAGAGTAGTTTAAAATAAATTTTATTGTTGTTTTTTTTGGTTGTAAATCATTATTTTTTAAAGATTTTTTAGTGTAAATTTTTGGCATACAATGTTTTATTTTTGGTTATACAAAATAATAACGCAAAAAAAATAAAGTTATTGTACTACTCGGTTAAAATAATATTTCGTTCAGTTATTAAACGCCTTAAATTCATAATAGCATATCGCATTCTTCCTAATGCTGTATTTATACTTACATTGGTGTTTTCTGCTATTTCTTTAAAACTCATATCTTTATATAAACGCATTATAACTACTTCTTTTTGGTCTTCCGACAATTCATCTAACAGGTTTCGAACATCTAATACTATTTGATTTGAAATTAGTTCATTTTCTGCATTTTTAGTGGTATCACTAATTAAACAGAAAATATCAAAATCGGGGTTTTTACTTTCAAATTTAGGCATTCTATTGCTTTTTCTAAAATAGTCGATTACTAAATTATGTGCAATACGCATTACCCAAGGTAAAAATTTTCCTTCTTCATTATATTTTCCTCTTTTTAAAGTATTTATTACCTTTATAAAGGTATCTTGAAAAATATCTTCGGTTAAATCACGGTCATAGACTTTAGAGTATATAAAATTATATATCCTACCTTTATGTTTTAGTATTAAAATTTCTAAGCATTTTTCGTTTCCGTTAATATAGTTTTTAACCAATACGGCGTCTAGG
>CAZWNY010000042.1:7621-16482 GCA_964635575.1 uncultured Kordia sp.
CATTACTTTGGGCTAGTTTAAATAATCAATAACCTAAAAAATCAGGTATTCATTTTTAAGTTATTCTTATAAGTAATGTTGCTTTATAAAGTAATTATTTTAGTGTTAATGGGCTTCAAATATATAAAAACTTATTGTGTTTTACAATACATTTTGATTAACTTTAACAATTCACTAGTTTTTTAAGGCTGTTTTCTAGTGTTTTATCTCTTTTTTTTAATCGTTTTTTATAAATTGACAACACTATAGCATCATCATACTACAAATATTTTTCTGAATTAAGACTTTATCTTTTTCTACATTACAAAGATTTTTGTGTAATTTAGCGGGTTTATTATCATTTTTAAAACAGAACAATGTCTGCAATAGATCTTTCTAAAATAGATCCTAAAAACAATATTATTATTAAAGGTGCAAAATTGCACAATCTAAAAAATATTGATGTCGTAATACCTCGTAATAAATTAGTAGTTATTACTGGTTTATCGGGTTCAGGAAAATCATCTTTAGCTTTTGATACTTTATATGCAGAAGGACAAAGGCGTTATGTAGAAAGCTTATCATCATACGCTCGTCAATTTTTAGGACGTTTAAACAAACCTAAAGTAGATTATATAAAAGGTATTGCTCCTGCAATTGCAATTGAGCAAAAAGTAAACTCAACCAACCCAAGAAGCACTGTTGGCACCACTACCGAAATTTACGATTACATAAAGCTATTATACGCACGCATTGGCGTTACCTATTCACCTGTTTCTGGTAAAAAAGTAAAAAAACATAAGGTATCTGATGTTATTGATGTTGTTAAAAATTTAAACGAACGTACCAAACTGTTGCTATTATCTCCTATTTTAGTTGAAAAAGGACGCACTTTAACAAAAAAAATACACGTACTACAACAACAAGGGTTTGCTCGTATAAAAGTAGCCGATAAAGTGATACGGATTGAAGATTTTACAACAACTAAGAAAGAAGTATTTTTAGTTATTGACCGTATTATTGTAAAACATAATGACGATTTTTATAATCGTTTAGCAGATGCTATACAGGTTGGTTTTTACGAAGGAAAAGGAACTTGTATTTTAGAAAATTTAACAACCAATAAACAAACTATTTTTAGTAATAAATTTGAGTTAGACGGAATTACTTTTTTAGAACCCAATACACATTTATTTAGCTTTAACAATCCGTATGGAGCTTGCCCAACTTGTGAAGGCTATGGTACTATTATTGGTATTGATGAGGATTTGGTAATACCTAACACCTCTTTGTCTATTTTTGACAATGCAGTATTTGCTTGGAAAGGCGAAAGTATGAGTTGGTATAAGAATGAGCTTATAAACAGTGCTTATAAATTTAATTTCCCAATACATAAACCTTATTTTAAACTTTCTGAAACCGAAAAAAAAATACTTTGGGAAGGGAATTCTTATTTTACAGGAATACATGCTTTTTTTAAAGAATTAGAAGAAAAAAAATATAAAATACAAAACCGAGTAATGCTTTCTCGGTATCGAGGAAAAACAAAATGTCATAACTGTAATGGTAAACGATTGCGAACCGAAGCCAATTATGTAACCATAAACAAAACCGCTATATCTGAATTGGTAGAATTGTCAATATCCGAATTATCAATATTTTTTAAAAAATTAAAACTCAATACATACGAAAATCAAATCGCCAAACGATTACTAAAAGAAATCAATACTCGACTAGAGTTTTTAGAAAACGTAGGGCTAAATTACCTAACCTTAAACCGAAAATCAAACACATTGTCTGGCGGAGAAAGTCAACGTATTAATTTGGCAACCTCTTTAGGAAGCAGTTTAGTCGGGTCTATGTATATTTTAGATGAACCCAGTATTGGTTTGCACCCCAAAGATTCTGAAAAATTAATAACCGTATTAAAATCGTTACGAGACTTAGGAAACACGGTAATTGTAGTGGAACATGATGAAGATATTATGAAAGCTGCCGATGAAATTATTGATATTGGTCCGGAAGCGGGTACTTTTGGCGGCGAAGTTGTAGCAACAGGAAATTACAAGGCATTGTTAAAATCCGATTCCTTAACCGCAAAATATTTAAACGAACAATTAAAAATAAAAGTTCCTAAAATACGCCGAACATCAACACATAAAATTGAAATTATTGGCGCACGAGAAAATAATTTAAAAAATATAGATGTTACTTTTCCGTTAAATATGCTTACCGTAATTACAGGGGTTTCAGGCAGTGGAAAAAGCACATTAGTAGGTAACATATTATACCCTGCGTTACATAAGGCTTTAGGCGGATACGGAAAAAAAATAGGAGAATTTACCAAAATAACAGGAAACTACAAACACATAAAATCTATTGAGTTTGTAAATCAAAACCCCATCGGACGTTCATCTCGCTCAAACCCCGTAACCTACATAAAAGCCTATGACGACATACGTGCATTGTATGCAACAGAAAAACTATCTACCATTAGACATTACCAACCCAAACATTTTAGTTTTAATGTAGATGGCGGACGTTGTGAAGTTTGTAAAGGCGAAGGTGAGGTTACCATAGAAATGCAATTTATGGCAGATGTACATTTAGAGTGCGAAAGCTGTAAAGGAAAACGATTTAAAAAAGAAGTTTTAGAAGTTAAATTTAATGAAAAATCAATATACGACATTTTAACCTTGACTATTGATGAAGCTCTAGCGTTTTTTATTACACACAATCAAACTAAAATTAGCACCAAACTACAACCACTGCAAGACGTTGGCTTAGGATATGTTCAATTAGGGCAAAGTAGCGCAACATTATCAGGCGGAGAAGCCCAACGCATCAAACTAGCTTCGTTTTTAGTAAAAGGAAAAACTAAAGATAAAATATTATTTATTTTTGATGAGCCTACAACTGGGTTACACTTTCATGACATACAAAAACTATTAAAATCCTTCACAGCTTTAATTAAAACAGGACATTCTATTCTTGTAATTGAGCATAATTTAGAGCTAATAAAATGTGCCGATTATATTATCGACTTAGGTGTTAGCGGTGGTAGTTTAGGTGGCGAACTCATATTTCAAGGAACTCCAGAAGATTTAATTAAAAATAAAAAATCGGTTACTGCTACTTATTTAATAGCCAAATTATAAACTTAAATAAATACTATAATTTAAAAAAAAATGTTTCTGTACAAGAAAAAATTATGGCTAAAATTATTTATTAACCAGAAAGGTTCAAAATTAATTGCAGAAAAATGGCTTTGACACACCAAGAACAACTGGTAAATTTGCACAAAAAAAGGATGATTTATAAAATAAATCATCCTTTTTTTTGTAATTAGCTATTTAATTTTTAAAAAAATAGTTTTTATTTGTAAACTGACTCTTTACGAAAATGTTTTGTTAGTAAATAATAAACTACTGCTCTATATTTGTTACGGTTAGAACGGCCGTATTTTTCCATTACTGCATCAATACCTTTATCTAAATCGGAATTATCTTTTAATCCTAATTTTTTAATTAAGAAGTTGTTTTTTACAGTTGCAAGTTCTTTTTCATCTGTTCCAGAAACTGTAGATGCATCTTTGTTGTAAATTGATGGGCCACAACCTATTGTTACTTTTGTTAACAAATCCATATCTGCTGTTACAGCACATTTATCTTTTAAATCTGCTACGTACTTTACGATTAATTCATCTCTTTTACTCATAATTAATTAGTTTTTATTTTTATACTTTCCCAAATATAAGAAATATTATTTTACAAATACTCGTGAAACAAAAATATTTGAATTGACAAACCTAAAAAAATAATAGAATATGACTTTTAATTACACATTTTTAAAATAATTTATTAAAACGGTGTCATTTATTAAACGTGGTGTACAAATTTCTAATAAACTGGGTTGTTTACTATCCTCAAAAAAAGTAGTTAACTCTTTTTTTAATGTATTATTGTTTTCTACTTTTTTATATATAAAACCATACATTTTACATAAATGTGAAGCGTCTAAATTATGATTTGTTTCAAAATAAGTGCTAAAGTTTTCCGTTTTTTTATCGCCTGGTAAAATTCGGAAAATACCACCACCACTATTGTTTATTAATATAATTCGGAAGTTTTTAGGTATGTAATTGTTCCATAATCCGTTAGAGTCATACAAAAAACTTAAATCGCCTGTAATTAATATGTTTTGTTTTAATGACACAGTCGCATTACCGATTGCTGTACTTGTGCTACCATCAATACCACTTGTACCTCTATTGCAATATTGAATAATGGTTTTATTTTGATTGAATAATTGCACGTATCGTATAGTGCTACTATTGCTTAAATGCAAAACACTATTGTTTGGTAGTTTTTTTAAAATACTTTCAAATACTTGTAAATCGGAAAACGGAATATTTTGTAAATATTCTTGATGTTTTTGTGTTCTGTTTGTTTTTATAGTTAGCCAATCCTTTTGATAATTACTTTGCACTTCTTCCCTATTTTTTATTAATTGCTTTAAAAACATATTAGGTTTTAACTTAAAATGGTGGGTCAATTTAAAATAGGTATCCCATGCTCTACTTGTACTTACATGGTAATGCGCTTTGGGTTTATAGGTGCGTAAAAATTGTTTTATTTTTTTAGAAACTACCATTCCTCCAAAGGTTAACAATACGTCAGGTTGTAATATTTTACGTTCAGGCAATGTTAATGGCGCTATTATTTTATCGATACTTCCCAAAAAACTAGGATGGTGTATGTTTGATGTGCTTTCGGTTAATACTATTGTAGTTGTGCTTTCGGTTAAAAAATTAAGGTGTTTTTCGGTAATGCTATTCGGAGATAAAACACCTACTAAAACCATCCGTTTTTCAGATGTGTTCCATAACTTTAAAAAATCATTAAAAGCGTTATTATTAATCGTATAATTTTCTGATTTAGATTCAATTAATTGTATTTTTTCTGTAAATTTTTCTTGAACTTCATAAAGCGGTTCTGCAAATGGCACATTTATATGTACAGGACCTTTTTTGGTAAGCGCAATATTTAATACGGCATTTATTTCTTGCTGATTTGCAGTTGCTCTATCTTTATTTAAGTGTACTAATTTGTCTAAAAAAAAACTTGATATGTATTTTTTTATTGAAAATCGTTTTTCATTATCGTTTAAGTCTTGTTTTAAATTAGCGGAATATAAAACATGGTTTTTAAATACGTTTTCTTGATTTATTGTTTGTCCATCTCCAACATCTATTAAGTGCTTAGGCCTATCTGCCGAAATAATTATTAAAGGAATATTACTATAAAAGGCTTCAGCAACTGCTGGGTAATAGTTTAACAATGCCGATCCTGATGTGCAAACTACTGCAACGGGTTTTTGTAATTGTTGTGCAATTCCCAATGCAAAAAAACCTGCACATCGTTCATCTACAATGCTGTATGTTTTAGTATTTGGATGTTCCGAAAAACCTTGTATTAGTGGTGCGTTTCTACTTCCTGGGGAAATTACTATATGATGTATTTTTTTAGCATTACATATTTGTATAATTTGCTGTGCTAAAGGAGTTTTAGGATATTTCATTTTACTTTTTTATTGCAAAACGTAAAGATACAAAAAGTAATTTTGCTATTTATTAAGCATCTTTAAAACTACGTGTTTGAGTTTTAATAAAATTATGTATTTGGTGTAAAAAATTTGTAATAAACTGATTTGCAATATCTTTATATTTTAACACTAAACTAGTGGTTATTATCATAAAAATTAATGCACCTAATAATGCTTCTGTTAGTGTTAATGTATTGTGTAGCCAACGCACTAAACCTGTATTAAACCAGCTTCCGTATAGTATAATATGATGTACAATGTAAACTGACAAGGTTACTTCTCCTATTTTTATAAAAATAGGGTGTTGTATTAAATTACGTGCATATACAACTATTGTAAATAGCAATAAAACATCGCCTAAACGAGCAAATAAATAATTGTATTCTCCCGAAATTATAAATATTGACTGTTGGGTTATTTCATTTAAATAAAACAATACAGGGCTTGATAGGTACATTAAAAACAAACCTGAAGTCCCTAAACACATAGGCATTACTGTGTAAAAGTTTTTATAGTTTTTATGTTTTATATACTGAACAGCTAAAAACCCTCCAATAGTTACATAGCCAAACCAAGGAAAAATGGTGAAAATTGCTCCGTTTGCATTGGTTAAATAATGTGTTATTATTTGTGGTAAATACGGAATAAAAATTCCGTTATAACTCCGTTCAAATAAAAAAGAAAGTAGTGTAATTAGCAATAGTGCTTCGCCAAGTATTTTGTACTGTTGTAGTGCTATATATAATATGCTCAGTAGTATTATTGATACTCCAATAATATGCAACACATCTGTATAAAAATAAGCGGCATGAATTTGCCCAACCAATATACCTGCAATACCTAAACGTAATAAATAACCCCAACCAATTAATTTTAAACCTCGTATAATTCCACTTTTTATTCGTGGATTATTCCAACCTTTTTTTTTATTTTTTAGCACTAAAAACAAAAAAATAAATCCGGTTACTGTAAAAAACACAGGTGCGGTTATTCCTCTAAAATATTCCCATATTTGATAGGTTGTATTAGATTCATTTTTATACTCATTACTCAGTAAACTGCTAATAAAATGCCCTTGAAGCATCATTAAAATAGCAAATGAACGTAATGCGTCTATATAAATTAATCGAGTATGTTTTTTTTGTATTGAGATATTTTTTCGATTTTAAAACCTAAAATTATTTATATATATAATTTATTACGTTGTTCTTGTATTTTTGGATCATTCATATATTCATCAAACGTACAATATTTATCAATTACTCCATTTGGTGTAATTTCAATAACTCTATTAGCTACGGTTTGGCAAAACTCATGATCGTGGGTACTAAATAATATGGTTCCTGGGAATTTTTTTAATGAGTTATTAAGTGCGGTTATGCTTTCTAAGTCTAAATGGTTTGTAGGTTCGTCTAGCAGTAATACATTTGCTCTTGTCATCATCATTCTGCTTAACATACAGCGCACTTTTTCTCCTCCTGAAAGTACTTTACAAGTTTTTAACGCTTCTTCACCACTAAAAATCATTTTTCCTAAAAAACCACGTAAATTTACGTCTTCTTTTTCGACCTCTGTTTGTGCCCATTGCCGCATCCAATCTACCAACGTTAAATCGTTATTAAAAAATCTTGAATTATCTGATGGTAGGTAACTTTGTGTTGTTGTTATTCCCCATTTATAGGTTCCTTTATCTGCTTTTGCATTATCGGTTATAATTTGATAAAATGCTGTTGTTGCCTTAGAGTTTTTAGAAATTATGGCTATTTTATCTCCTTTATTAAGGTTAATGTCTATTTTATCAAACAATAATCCTTCTTCATTAGATGCTTTTAAACTTTCTATATGTAATATTTGATCACCTGCTTCCCTATCTCTTTCAAAAATAATTGCAGGATAACGTCTGCTAGATGGTTTAATATCTGAAATATTTAGTTTTTCCAGCATCTTTTTACGGGACGTTGTCTGTTTTGCTTTAGAGGCATTTGCGCTAAAACGAGCAATAAAGTCTTGTAATTCTTTTGCTTTTTCTTCTGCTTTTTTATTTTGTTGAGATCGTTGTCGTGCTGCTAATTGGCTAGATTCGTACCAAAATGTATAGTTTCCCGAAAAGTGAGTGATTTTTGCAAAATCAATGTCTGAAATATGTGTACAAACGGCATCTAAAAAGTGTCGATCATGTGATACTACAATTACGGTTTGTTCAAAGTTTGCTAAAAAATTTTCTAACCAATTTATGGTTTCAAAATCTAAATCGTTGGTTGGCTCATCCATTATTAATACATCTGGATTACCAAATAATGCTTTTGCTAATAATACACGTACTTTTTGTTTACCGTCTAAGTCTTTCATTAAAGTATAATGTAAACCTTCTTTAATTCCTAAGTTAGATAGCATTGATGCGGCGTCAGAATCGGCAGTCCAGCCTTCCATTTCTTCAAAGGCTACTTGTAATTCGCCAATGCGTTCGGCATTTTCATCGGTATAATCGGCATACAAGGCGTCCATTTCTTTTTTTATAGCAAACAACTCTTTGTTTCCCCTAATTACGGTTTCTAATACTGGGAACTCATCATAAACATAATGATCTTGTGTTAAAACCGACATCCGTTTACCTGGCTCTAAATGTACGTGTCCTGATGTTGGCTCTTGTAAACCTGCCATTATTTTTAAAAAGGTCGATTTTCCTGCTCCATTTGCTCCGATAATTCCGTAGCAATTTCCTTGAGTAAACTGTGTGCTTACTTCGTCAAATAAAACTCTTTTACCAAACTGAACTGATAAATTTGAAACTGATAACATTAATATATTTTTAAATTTCTGCGAAAATAAGCAATTCATTATAAATTATCAATATATATTTTAACATTAGCTTTTTATTGCTTCACCTTTCTATTACTTTATTTATTTCAACTTCTCATACATTTCTTTTAATTTCAAAAAAAATGTTAACTATTTTATTGCTAATCTAATTTTTTATTTTTTGTAATGAATGATAACTATTTAAAATATCCAACAGTTTAACCCTAATATAACCCGTTGTATATTTAAATAATGCTAATTTATTGAATAATGATGTTTTTTATTATTTTTTCTTTTTCAGTAGTGATTTCTAAATAATAAAACCCTCTATTTAAGTTAGATATATTAATTGTATTCGTGTTTAAATTTTTAACTAGGAAAGTTTTAATTTTTTGACCTGTTACATTATAAATAGCAATGGATCTAATGTTTTTTATGCTTTCTATTTTTATAAAATCATTTGCTGGATTTGGGTAGAT
>CAZWNY010000043.1:0-8924 GCA_964635575.1 uncultured Kordia sp.
AAATAATAGTTCCCATGTCTTTTAAATCATCTCTATCTACTGATGTTAGCACGGCGTGTTTTATACTCATTAATTTTATAGAACGTGCTACTTTTTCAGGTTCATCCCAGTCTACCGTTTCTGGTCGTCCTGTTTTTACGCCACAAAAACCACAAGATCGTGTGCAAATATTTCCTAATATCATAAAGGTTGCTGTGCCTTCGCCCCAGCATTCTCCCATATTAGTACAGCTTCCTGAAGCACATATTGTATTTAAATTGTACTTATCGACCAAACTTCTTAGCTCAGTGTATTTTTTACCTACTGGTAGTTTTACTTTTAGCCATTTTGGTTTTCCTTTTGGTGGTAATACGCTATTTTGTTCTGTATTCATAATTGTTTAATGTATGGCAAATATAAGGTGTTTTATTTCGAGTTTCATGTTTTATAAGCGGAATTGGTTTCCCATTATTAATTCCGTACTATTTTTTATTTCATATTAGAAATTTTTTTCGCTTCATCCCAATATACATCCATTTCACTTAGCGTCATGTTTTGAAGATTTTTATTGTTTTTATTTGCTTTTTTTTCTATATACTGAAACCTTTTAATAAATTTTTTATTGGTGCGCTCTAATGCATCTTCTGGGTTAATGTTTTTAAAACGTGCGTAGTTTATTAAGCTAAACAATACATCACCAAATTCTGCTTCCATTTTATCTTGGTTATTGGTCTGTACTTCTTCTTTAAATTCGGCTAACTCTTCTTCTACTTTTTCCCAAACTTGCGCTGCGTTATCCCAATCAAAGCCAACTGCTGCAACTTTGTCTTGTATTCTTCCTGCTTTTACTAATGCTGGCAAACTCTTGGGTACGCCTTCTAATACACTTTTTCTGCCTTCTTTTATTTTTAATTTTTCCCAATTACGTTTTACTTCTTCTTCATCAGCAACTTTAACATTTCCATAAATATGCGGATGGCGATGTATTAATTTATCGCAAATTTCATTAGCTACATCTCCAATATCAAATGTTTGAGTTTCACTTCCTATTTTAGAGTAAAATACAATGTGCAGTAGCAAGTCGCCTAATTCTTTTTTTACTTCTTCTAAATTATTGTCTAAAATAGCATCTCCAAGTTCGTATGTTTCCTCTATTGTTAAATGTCGTAAGGTTTGCATGGTTTGTTTTTTATCCCAAGGACATTGTGTTCGCAACTCTTCCATTATGGTTAATAATTTATCAAACGCTTGTAATTGTTGCTTTCTGTTATTCATTTTTGTTTTCTATTTTACTACACAAATGTAGTCATTTATATTACAGATTACTAAAATATTGGTTAGGGTTTGTAACAAATCTACTATTTACTCGTCTTGTTATAAAACACCTCTTAAATTATGTCTGAAATTATTTTATCTATTGAAAACTTACACAAAAAATACGGATCTGTACATGCGGTAAACAACTTGTCATTTACTATTAAAAAAGGAAATGTGTATGGAATTTTAGGTCCTAACGGAAGTGGAAAATCTACCACTTTAGGCATTGTTTTAAACGTGGTAAATAAAACATCGGGGAATTTTAGTTGGTTTAACGGAAGTATTTCTACGCATAAAGCATTAAAAAAAGTTGGTGCTATTATTGAACGCCCAAATTTTTACCCGTACATGACTGCTTTTGACAACCTAAAATTGGTGTGTAAAATTAAAAGTATTACTACCGATAAAATTTTAGAAAAACTAGAACTTGTACATTTATTAGATAGAAAAGATAGTAAATTCAAAACCTTTTCGTTAGGCATGAAACAGCGCTTAGCTATTGCTTCGGCCCTATTA
Organism: uncultured Kordia sp.; assembly: GCA_964635575.1. Classification (GTDB taxonomy): domain Bacteria; phylum Bacteroidota; class Bacteroidia; order Flavobacteriales; family Flavobacteriaceae. The sequence continues at coordinate 1,813 of CAZWNY010000043.1, forward strand.
AACGACCCTGAAATATTAATTTTAGACGAACCTACAAACGGTTTAGATCCACAAGGGATACACCAAATACGAGAAATTATTACTGAAATTACCGCACAAGGAACTACTATTTTACTAGCTAGCCATTTACTAGATGAGGTCGAAAAAGTATGTAGCCATGTGGTTATTTTACGTCAGGGGAAAAAATATATGAAGGTAGAGTTGATGAGTTAATAAATTCTTTTGGCTTTTTTGAATTAAAAACCTCTCAAAAAGAGAACTTAATTACATTTTTAAATCAACATTCTAAAATTGGAAATATTACTGAAGAAAACGAATTAATTACCGCTTTTTTAACTGAAGAAGAAAATGCTGAAGATTTTTTAAAACAGCTTTTTAATACTCAAATAACTGTTTCTCATTTTGTAAAACGAAAAGAAAGCTTAGAAAACCAATTTTTACAACTAACCAACAACAATTAAAATAATATTTTATGAAACGTTTACTACAAATCGAATTTCAAAAATTATGGGGTAGCCAGATGAGTAAAATACTCATCTTAATTTCCTTTATTTTACCGTTTTCTGTACTTATTTTATCTGCTATAAAAATTGATTTTTTTGGTTATTTTACAATAGACTTAGGTAAAATAGGAATCTTTAATTTTCCCGTAATCTGGCATATTATTACCTTTTTTGCAGCGTTTTTTAAATTTTTCTTTGCTTTTGTGGTAGTTTCTATGATTTCTAACGAATATAGTAACCGTACATTAAAACAAAATTTAATTGATGGTATGAGTAAAAAAGAATTTATTTTATCTAAATTTTTATTTATACTTACCTATACAACTTTAGCTACGTTATTAATCGGATCTTCCATCCTAATCATTGGTTTAATTCACTCTTCACATACCGATGTTAGTGTTATTTTTATAGGTGTAGAATTTTTACTCGCTTACTTTTTAAAACTTTTAGGTTTTTTTAGTTTATGTTTATTTATGGGTGTTTTAATTAAGCGAAGTGCATTTGCTTTTGGTGCAGTTTTAATGCTTTACATTGTTGAAACAATATTATATGCTTTGCTAAAATGGAAATGGACAAATGAAATTATTGCCGATAAAATTATGGCATTTGCTCCTTTTACAAGTTTATACAAATTAATAGATGAACCTATACGACGTGTAATTATGATTACGCAAACTGACAAACAAAAATTTGATTATGATTATGACGTACACGCATCCGAATTAGGAATTGTACTACTTTGGGTATTCATTTTTGTTGGAGCTTCTTATTGGTTATTGAAAAAAAGAGATCTTTAATCGGACAATAACTTGTAAAAAAATCTGCCATATTGACATCAAAACTAAAATGGTATTCTATTTGCCAATAGTAAAACAAACAAAATAATTATAAAACATAATATACAATGGCAAAAGGAAACATTAATGTATCGGTAGAAAATATTTTTCCACTGATTAAAAAATTTTTATACTCAGATCACGAAATATTTTTACGTGAACTAATATCAAACGCAACAGACGCTACACTTAAACTAAAACACCTTACGCAAATTGGTGAAAGTAAAGCGGAATACAACAACCCTATTATTGAAGTAAAAATTGATAAAGAAGGTAAAAAAATTCACATTATCGATCAAGGTTTAGGAATGACCGCAGACGAAGTTGAAAAATACATTAACCAAATTGCTTTTTCTGGAGCAAATGAATTTCTAGAAAAATATAGTGATAAAGAAGATACAGGTATAATTGGACACTTTGGTTTAGGATTTTATTCTGCTTTTATGGTTGCTGAAAAAGTAGAATTAATTACAAAATCGCACACAGGTGCAGATGCTGCAATTTGGACTTGTGATGGATCGCCCGAATTTACTTTAGAGCCACATGATAAAAGTGATAGAGGTACAGAAATTATATTGCACCTAGCGGAGGATTCTTTAGAGTTTTTAGAAGATGCTAAAATTGGCGGTTTGTTATCAAAATACAACAAATTTATGCCTATCTCAATTAAATTTGGGACTAAAACTGAAGAGTTACCTCTACCGAAAGACGCAAAAGAAGATGCAAAACCAGAAACTATTGAGGTTAACAACATCATCAACAACCCTAATCCTGCTTGGACTAAGCAACCATCAGAATTAAAAGAAGAAGATTATAAAAGTTTTTATCGCGAGCTATATCCTGCACAATTTGAAGAGCCATTATTTAGCATTCACTTAAATGTTGATTATCCGTTTAATTTAACAGGAATTTTATATTTCTCAAAAATGACGAACGACATTAGTATGCAAAAAGATAAAATTCAGTTATACCAAAATCAGGTTTTTGTAACCGATAACGTAGAAGGTATTGTTCCTGAATTTTTAACCACATTACGTGGCGTAATTGACTCTCCAGATATTCCTTTAAATGTATCTCGCAGTTATTTACAAGCAGATGGCGCTGTTAAAAAAATATCGTCATACATTACTCGTAAAGTAGCCGATAAAATGGCATCGTTATTTAAAGAAAATCGTGAAGATTTTGAAAGCAAATGGAACGACATTAAAATTGTTATTGAGTACGGAATGCTATCCGAACCAAAGTTTTTCGAAAAATCAAGTAAATTTGCTTTATACCCAACCGTAAATGGCAACTATTTTACCTACGATGAATTGTTAGAAAAAATTAAAGACAACCAAACCAATAAAGACGGTAAAACGGTAATTTTATATACCTCTAACAAAGACGAGCAACACAGTTATATTGAAGCCGCTAAAGGAAAAGGATACGAAGTATTGTTATTAGATTCTCCTATAATTTCGCATTTAATACAAAAACTAGAAACCGAAAAAGAAAACATTTCTTTTGCTCGTGTAGATGGCGACCATATTGATAATTTAATAAAAAAAGAGGACAATCAAGTTTCTAAATTATCAGACGATGAAAAAGAAACTGTAAAGGTAGCTATTGAAAAAGTAGTGCCAAAAGAAGGATACACCGTACAAATAGAAGCTATGGATTCTGACGCTTCTCCATTTATAATTACACAACCAGAATTTATGCGCCGTATGAAAGAAATGCAGCAAAGCGGCGGAAATGGCATGTTCGGAAACTTTCCAAACATGTATAACTTAATTGTAAATGCAAATCATCCGTTAATTTCAAATATTCTAAATGAAAAAGATGAAACTAAAAAAGACGGTTTAATTAAACAAAGTTTAGATTTAGCCCGTTTGGCACAAGGCTTATTAAAAGGTGAAGCACTTACCGATTTTATTAGCCGTAGCTATACAATGATTAAGTAAACAACTTTGCGAAATCTAAGTAGTTTTTACTACTATAATTTAAAAAAAGCTTCATTATTAATTAATAATGAAGCTTTTTTAATGGTTTAATAAAATTTAAACGAATACTCAAAGCCACTTATCTTCCTTTAAGCGACAGCAGTCATAATCACTTAAAAAACAACCATTAACATAACTGCAATCAAGTTTTACTTTACAGAAAATCGATTTTTATTTTTTGATGAACGACAATGATTGAAAAATAAAAAATAAGAAAGAGTCAACAGAAGCAATATCTAGTTTTATAAAAAACCGTATTTTAGCATATATATATCTAATTTTAATACGCGTATTATTAATAAAAAAGCGTGATAAAACAAATACTACAATTTGAAAATAAACTCTGAAATAGTGCTAATAATAGTACATGTAATAATTGGTATTGCAATAAGTGTATTTAAACCCGTTGCAAACATATACAGCCTATTAATCGTTATTTTTTTTTTAATTAACATTACTTTTAGCAAAAACAAACATCAATCTGTTTTATTAGCATTAGCTTATATTGCAGGTAGTGATGTGTTTTTAAGAATGACAAATGGTTTAATTTTTTACGAGTTACATAAATATTTAATTATTTTATTTTCTTTAATCGGAATTTTTTTAAAAAATGGGACAACAAAAGGATATCAATATTTAATTTATATTTTATTATTAATACCAGCTATTTTTGCAGGAGATTATACTTTAGAAGATGAAGTTCGTAAATTAATCGCCTTTAATTTATCAGGACCCGTAAGTTTAGCTATAGTGTCATTTTATTTATATCAACGAAAAATAAAATTTAAAGATCTAAATACAATTTTACTTTATTTTTCACTTCCTATAATAGCTATGGCTTCTTACATGTACAATTATGTAGATGTTTCTGCTATTGTATTTGGAGGAACTCAATCTAATTTTATCACATCTGGTGGCTTTGGACCTAATCAAGTATCTACAATATTAGGTATTGCTGCATTTATAATGCTAACAAGGTTGCTATTAACTTTTAAATTTTTGAATATAATTACCGTTATAAACCTGTTTTTATTCGTTTTCTTAACCTATAGAAGTGTATTAACTTTTTCAAGAGGAGGAGTTTTATCCTTATTATTATCATCCTTGATTTTTATATTTGTTATCTTTTATTACGGAAATTCAAAATATAAATTTAAAATAATAGCACTATCAATAGGTGGACTATTTTTAATTATTAGTATTTGGTCATATACTAATATTCAAACCTCAGGTATGATTAATAATCGTTATACCAATAAAAACGCATCAGGGACGCAAAAAAAAGATGTTAGTGCAGGTAGAGAAACTTTAATCGAATATGAATTGAATGCATTTAAAGATAACCCAATTTTTGGAATAGGCGCAGGAAAAGGAAAGGATTACAGATATCAACGATCTGGTATTGTGGCAGCATCTCATAATGAAATGACTAGATTATTAGCAGAACATGGAATATTTGGAGCAATGGCATTATTAATAATTTTATTAGTCCCTTTTTTAGTACGCTTTAATATGAAAAGCAATATCTACTTTTATTCTTTCTTTTTAACATGGTTTTTAACGATAAATCATTCCGCTACTCGTATTGCCGCCCCAGCATTTATATACGCATTATCATTAATAGATGTTATATATGAAAAAAAACTACCAAAAAAAAAATCGATTGAAAGATAAAAAAACTATCCTAATACATGTGTTTTTATTAAATTCCAAACCAATTTATAACTATATTAAAAAAACAAGCTTACTTTGGCGAAAAATAATATCTATTAAGATAAAAAAATGTGTAATACTCAGCATTTTTATAGCAATTACTACGTATGGTCAAATTGGCATAGAAACTAATTCGCCCACAAAAACGATAGGCGTTATTAGAATTAGAAATGCCATACAAATTGCACCAACAACATCTGCCAAAGATTATATATTAGCCTTTGATGCTGATGGTGTCGTGAAAATAATATTTTCAAATATGGTAGTAGCTTCCACAGACCCTAGTTATTTCGCTAATTCTGAAAATTTCACTAATTAAATACCACAAATATTATTGATCATCATTTTTTTTTAAGAATAGATTACATAACCATAATAGATTGCTAGCAAAAAAACGCACATAAAAAAAGCTCTTAACTAATTACAGTTAAGAGCTTTGTACTGAAGGCGGGACTTGAACCCGCACGCTCCAAGGAGCATTGGATTTTAAGTCCAACGTGTCTACCAATTCCACCACTTCAGCATTTGTTTAATTTACATTAAACATGTGAAAATATTTTAAATTTCTGATTGAAGGTTTTATTCTTCAAGGTTATTGGTTTAAAAACAACTTTATTTGTAATAAAATTTATCCGATTATTTCTAATCGGATAAATTTGTACTGAAGGCGGGACTTGAACCCGCACGCTCCAAGGAGCATTGGATTTTAAGTCCAACGTGTCTACCAATTCCACCACTTCAGCATTTACCTATATATTTATAATCCAACAGTTGTTGGTAAAATATAGCGTAAAGTTATTTTCAGAGCGAAAAACGAGGCTCGAACTCGCGACCTCCACCTTGGCAAGGTGGCGCTCTACCAGCTGAGCTATTTTCGCATTATGTTTATGAACATTGTAACACTTTAGTGTTTCGGGTGCAAATATAACATCTTTTTTAATATCGCAAAGTATTTTTTTTAAAAAATAAATGCTTTTTTTTAGGAGTTTAAATGCTAAATATAAAAAAGGAGAACTATTTAACAATAGCCCTCCTTTTTTACCATAAGTACAAAATCTATTTAACCGCCATTAACTCTACATCAAAAATTAAAGTTGCATCTGGCGGTATTACTCCTCCAGCTCCATTTGCTCCGTAACCTAAATGAGATGGTATTACAAAACGTGCTTTATCGCCTTCTTTTAATAAACTAATAACATCATCCCATCCAGAAATCACTTGCCCTGTTCCTAAGGCAAAATCGATAGGACTGTTTCTTTTATATGATGAGTCAAAAACAGTTCCGTCTGCTAATTGACCTTTATAATGTACCGAAACTGTTTTTCCTTTTTCTGCTTTTGCACCGTTTCCTTTTTGAATAATTTTATAATGTAATCCTGTATCCGTTTTTTCAAAACCTTTTGCTAATTCTGCCAATGCTTTTTCAGTTGTTTTTTTTTCTTCGGCTACTCTTTTTTCACGAGATCCCTCAAAATTTCGGAACTCTGAAATGGCATTAAATGCTTCTGCATCTGTACCGACTCTAATTATTTCTAAACAATCTATTTTATCGCCTTGAGAAATAGTATCTACTATGTTTTGTCCGTCTACAACTTTTCCGAAAACAGTATGTTTTCCATCTAACCAATCTGTTGCTATATGTGTTATGTAAAACTGACTTCCGTTAGTTCCTGGTCCTGAGTTTGCCATTGCCAATATTCCTGGTTCTGAATGTTTTAAATCTGGATGAAATTCGTCATCAAATTTATAGCCTGGGCTACCTGTTCCTGTTCCTAATGGGCAACCGCCTTGAACCATGAAGTTATCTATAACTCTATGAAACTTTAAACCATCGTAGTATGGTGTTCCTTGAGGCTTTACATCGTTTTCTACGTTTCCTTCTGCTAAAGCTATAAAATTACCAACTGTTCCTGGAGTTTTTTGAAATTCTAAATTTACTAAAATTTCACCTTTTGTAGTATGAAATTTTGCGTATAAACCGTTTTGCATAATTGCTGTTTTTTTATTTGAAGTGCAAAATTACATCTTTTATACGATTATTTCGGCTAAAATATAATCGATTATTCTTTTTTATT
>CAZWNY010000043.1:9024-16170 GCA_964635575.1 uncultured Kordia sp.
TTCTTTTTTATTAATACAAATAAAACTTTAATCTCTGCTTCTATTTTTTGTATTTTCTATTTTTTACTAACTATTTTTTTTACTTTTACTAACTTATTCTTTTATACTATCGCAAATAATTTCTATTTTTGCAGCACTAACAAAACAAATAAATAATGAATACAATTAATCCTTACGAAAAAGAATTATCATTTCAAACTGATAGAAGAAGAGCTTCTGTTGATTTTATTAAAATAATTAGCGATTTATGGTACGAAAGATCTATTGAACTCGTTTTGTTTAGAAATCAATTAATTGACAAAAATGTAAGCGATATTTTAAATCTTCATGAATATGCAGGAGAATTTGTACAAAAACCAATTTCTATATTTGATTCTGTCGAAATTGCTAAAGCAATACAAGGTCTTGATTTGCCTCCATCTAAATTAGATATCGGTAAATTAACGTATGAATATCATTTAGAAGACGATAAATATAATGATACTATTTCTTTTGTTTCTGATAAATTAAAAGAAGCAAGAGTTACTGAAAAAATTCAACCCAAAGATGTTGTTTTGTATGGTTTTGGAAGAATTGGACGTTTGTTAGCTCGTGAATTAATGAGTAAAACAGGTAAAGGACAACAAATGCGGTTGCGTGCTATTGTAACTCGAGGGGAAATTACCACTACCGTTTTAGAAAAAAGAGCTTCTCTTTTAAGACAAGATTCGGTACATGGTGATTTTGCAGGTACGGTTGCTATAGATTATGATAATAGTGCGTTAATTATTAATGGCACAACTGTTTGCATGATTACTGCTAAAAATCCTGAAGATATTGATTATACAGAATATGGAATACAAAATGCCTTAATTATTGATAACACTGGTGCTTTTAGGGACAAAGAAGCATTAAGCAGGCATTTAGTTGCTAAAGGAGCTGATAAAGTTTTATTAACTGCTCCTGGTAAAGGAATACCAAATATTGTACATGGCGTAAATCATTTAAAAAACAACCCAGATACTGTAAATATATTTTCGGCGGCATCGTGTACAACAAATGCTATTGCACCTATATTAAAAGCAATAAATGATTCTTTTGGAGTAAAACATGGTCATTTAGAAACGATACACGCATATACTAACGATCAAAATTTAGTAGATAATATGCACGGAAAATACCGAAGAGGTAGAGCCGCTGCTTTAAACATGGTTATTACCGAAACTGGAGCAGGAAAAGCAGTTGCAAAAGCATTACCGTCACTTGAAGGAAAATTAACATCAAATGCAATTAGAGTTCCTGTACCTAATGGATCTTTAGCTATTTTAAACTTAGAAATTGAGAATGAAACATCATTAGAAGGTTTAAATGCTGCTATTAAAAAATATGCGCTTGAAGGTGATTTGGTAGAACAAATAAAGTACTCATTAGATAATGAGTTGGTATCTTCAGATATTATTGGTTCTTCAGCACCTTCTATATATGACAGTAAGGCATCTATTGTTAGAAAAGACGGGAAAAATATTGTCTTATATATATGGTATGATAATGAATATGGTTATTCGCACCAAGTTATTCGTTTAGCTAAATATATTGCTAAAGTAAGACGTTTTGTATATTATTAAACCGTAATAACATATCATCTTTAAATATAAATTAATTATAAACTCTTTATTTTCGACAACTAAATCATGAAAAGACAAATTATATATTTTAGCATATTCATACTAAGCATTAGTATTTGCTATGCTCAAAAAAACAAAAAAACAATTCATTTTAACAAACATTCAATAGAAAACTCTTTTGACAACGTGTATAATTACTCTAATAATTATCAAGAATTTAAAGTTGTTAAAAAACAATGGTTACAGTTGTTAAAAAATAAAGTAGTCGATTCTTTAAATACTCAAAAAATTGCTACACAAAATTTACAAACAACTATAACGTCTCAAAACCAACAAATAAGTAGTTTAAAAACCAATATAACTAATTTAAACAATACCGTAAATACAATAAATACCGATAAGGATACTATTTCGTTTTTAGGAGCTACCATAAGTAAAAATCAAATAAAAATTTTGTTATGGTTTATTACGTCCATATTAAGTGCTTTACTTGGTTTTTTTGCTTTTAAATTTAAAGAGAGTAATGTAATTACTAAACAAGCAAAATTATCACTTAAGGAATTGGAAGAAGAGTACGAGGCACACCGTAAAACTGCTTTAGAACGCGAACAAAAAGTAAGGCGAAAATTGCAAGACGAAATTAATAAAAATGGAGCTTAGTTAAGATGAGAATCGATATTATTACTATTTTACCTGAATTAATGCAAAGTCCGTTTGATGCTTCAATTTTAAAACGAGCACAACAAAAAGGTATTGTCGAAATTTATTTTCATAATTTAAGAGATTATAGTAACAATAAACAAAAAAGCATTGACGATTATCAATTTGGTGGTGGCGCAGGTATGGTGATGATGATAGAACCTATTGATTTATGCATTTCTAAATTAAAAAAAGAACGCCAGTATGATGAGGTTATTTATATGACACCAGATGGAGAAACCTTAAATCAAAATACCGCAAACACACTATCTTTACATAAAAACATTATCATTTTATGCGGACATTATAAAGGCGTAGATCAACGTGTGCGAGATTTATTTATTACCAAAGAAATATCGATAGGAGATTTTGTGCTTTCTGGAGGTGAATTAGCAGCAAACATACTTTGTGATGCTGTAATTAGATTAATACCAGGAGTTTTAAATAATGAAACTTCTGATTAACAGATTCTTTTCAAGACAATTTATTAGCGCCACCTGTATATACGCGTCCATCAGATTATAAAGGACATACCGTACCCAAAATATTATTATCAGGAAACTTTCCGAAAATTGAACAATGGAGAGAAGAAAAAGCGTACCAACACACAAAAAACAGAAGACCCGATTTATTAACCTAAAAAAAAACATACAATGTAATTCTCTTTTTTGCGTTATTAATAATAATATAAAAATAACTTACATTTGCCCTACATATTTATATACATGAAAAAAATAACACTCCTTTTTATTTTATTTTTAAGCACTATTTTAACAGCACAAACTGTTCGAAAATATTCTAACGAATTTTTAAACATCGGTGTCGATGCTGCTGCTTTTGGAGTTTCAAATGCTGTTGTAGCTACAACAAATGGTGTAAATTCTGGATATTGGAATCCTGCGGGATTATTAAGCCTTGAAAACAAACAAATGTCGATTATGAGAGCTAGTTATTTTGCAAATATTGCAAATTATGATTACGTTGCTTTTGCAATGCCTATTGATGAGCAAAGCGCTTTAGGAATTTCGATTATTCGTTTTGGTGTAGATGATATTTTAGATACCACTACTCTTATTGAAGCAGACGGAACTATAAATTACAATAACATTAGCTTGTTTTCGGCTACAGATTACGCCTTTACCTTATCATACGCACGTAATTTAGGTATTAAAAATTTGCGTTTTGGAGCAAATGTAAAAATAATTAGACGAATTATTGGTGATTTTGCCAATTCATGGGGTTTTGGATTTGACGTTGGTTTACAATATGATTATAAAAAATGGAACTTCGGTTTAATGGCTAGAGATGTTACTACTACGTTTAATACTTGGAGCATTAATAAAGATAGGTTTAATGACGTAAAAAATGCAATTCCAGGGCAAAACCAAGAATTACCTGAAGAAACTGAAATTACCATTCCAAAACTACTGTTAGGTATAGCTCGAAATTTTTCAATGAAAAACAAATTAAATTTACAAACAGAAATAGATTTAAACATTCGGTTTGCAGAAACTAACGATTTAATTTCATCATCATTTGCAAGTATTAATCCTGCTTTAGGTTTGCAATTAGATTATAATAAATTAATATTTTTAAGAGCTGGAGTTGGTAATTTTCAAGACGTAACTCAACTAGAAGGTGGTGAAAAACTAGGTGTGCAACCCAATATGGGAATCGGTTTTCATTACAAAGGCATTTATGTAGATTATGCATTAACTAACTTAGCTAAAACCAATGAATCGCTATATTCTAATGTATTTTCATTAAGATTAGATTGGAGTGTTTTTGGAAAATAAACTTTTAATTATGTTTAAAAAATTTACAATCTTATTTTTTATACTAACAAGTAACTTTTGCTTTAGTCAAGAAATAAATTTTTCAAACAACCTTACTATTTCGGTGCTTACTTGTAGCACAGGAGAAGAATTATACAGTCAGTTTGGGCATAGCGCTTTTAGGGTTCAAGACCACCAAAACAACATTGATATTGTTTATAATTACGGTATTTTTGACTATTCTAAACCTAATTTTTATACTAATTTTGTAAAAGGAAAATTGTATTACATGTTAGGTTACAATACCTATTACAATTTTATTAAACAGTATCAATATGAAAACCGAAGTGTTGTATCGCAACAATTAAATTTATCAATTTCCGAAAAAATAAAATTAATTAATTTTTTACAAAACAATGCAAAACCAGAGAATGCAACGTATCAATACACTTTTTTTTATAACAATTGTGCAACTAAAATTAGAGATGTTTTAGAAGAAGTTTTTCCGAAACAAATCATCTTTAAACCATATTTAACTACAAATTACACACAACGAGATTTAATAAACAACAATGTACCACACAATAGTTGGAGCAATGTTGGTATTAATATTGCCTTAGGATCGGTTATTGATAAAAAAGCAACGCCTAGAGATTATCAGTTTTTACCCGAATATATTGCAAAATCGTTTAAACATGCAACTTTCAATGGAAAAGCACTTGTTAAAAAAAAAGAAATACTTTTTCATCAACAAAAAACAGTAAAAACGTTTAACTTTACAAGCCCGTATGTTATTTTTACAGTACTTAGTTTACTTATTTTAGTAATCACTTATTTTGACGCTAAGCATAAACGCAGAAATAAAACATTAGATTTTATGTTACATTTTATTACAGGTTTAATTGGTGTTGTCGTAATTTTACTTTGGTTTGCTACTTATCATGCCGAAACTAAAGGGAATTTAAACATTTTATGGGCATTTGCTCCTAACCTATTTATTGCTTTTGTTTTGCTAAAAAAACAACCTCCTAAATGGATTGTTTTGTATTATAATTTACTTTTAATATTACTTTCTAGTGTTTTTATCATTTGGATATTTAAACTTGAAGCATTTGGATACGCGTTAATTCCTTTGCTTATATCGCTATTAATTAGGTATTTATACTCAAGAAAATATTTTAGTCTAAGAAATTGAAAAATCAAATTAAAACAACGTTTTTCCATTTCTTAAAAAAAACACATATTACTATCTTAGCAAACTTTATCAAAAAAAACAAAAAAAGTAATGCATCAAAAAAAAATATATCATTTTAAAATATCTGAACGCAAACTATTATTACGTTTATTAGATGTTGGTTTACCTTTATTAGGACTTTACTTAATTAGCAACTATTTTAATTTCGATTATTTTAATTTCGAGAAAAAAAATTGGAGATGGTCTGTGCTACTAACCTTTTATATTTTATTTTTTGGAGAAATTTTTGAAAATTACGATTTACAAAAATCAAATCAGTTTTTTAAAATTCTTAAAAGCATTGTAATCAGTACATCAATAGTGTTTTTGGTTTATATTTTGACCCCTTTTATAACTCCAGAATTACCAGAAAGTAGGCTACAGATATTGTATTTTTATATCACCATTATACTTGCGATGGCTATGGGAAGGCTGTTATATATTGGGTTAATAGATTCCCCGAAGTTTAAAAAATCGGTACTTGTAATAGCTAATGGAAATATAATAACTGAAATAGCAGACGGACTAACAAAAGCTGATGCCAATTATCAAATAAAATATTATTTAAATACTACGAAATCAAAAAAAAGCCCTAAAACAAATATAAAAGAGCTTTTTGAAAATAATTTATTAAAAGTAGTACAACAAGAAGGAATCCACGAAATAGTAGTAACGAGAAACTCAAAATTCTCATCATCAAAACTATACAATGATTTACTTACGCTTTTTAATTTAGGCTATATTATTAAAGATTATTCAGAAGTATATGAAGAGTTAACAGGAAAAGTATTTGTGAGCTTTATAGATACGGAATTATATAAGCAATTCCCTTTTAGTAAATACAATAATAAACCGTTGTATTTAGCAACTCAACGGATTTTTGATGTTTTAATTAGTAGCGTAGGTCTATTTGTTTTTGCGATTTTATTACCTCTTATCTTTATTTTAAATTTAATAGCCAATAAAGGTCCTTTATTTTACAAACAAAAAAGAGTTGGTAAAAAAGGAAAAACCTTTGTAATCTATAAGTTGCGTAGTATGGTTATTAATGCCGAAAAAAATGGAGCGGTTTGGGCTAAAAAAAATGATATCCGTATTACTAAGTTTGGTAAGTTTTTAAGAAAAAGTCGTTTAGATGAATTTCCTCAATTTTATAATATTTTAAAAGGAAACATGAGTGTTATTGGCCCAAGACCAGAACGTCCTTTTTTTGTAACTCAATTAGCTAATGAAATTTCTTTTTATCCTACTCGACATATCGTAAAACCAGGATTAACAGGTTGGGCACAAGTAAACACCGAATACGCATCGACATTAAAAGGAAATTTAGAAAAACTACAATATGATTTATTTTATATTAAACACCAAAACGTGTTTTTAGATTTTAACATTATGATTAAAACCCTAAGTACGGTGTTATTTTTTAGAGGACAATAGTAAAAAACCCTTTATAATTTTAAAGTTATAAAGGTTTTTAAACCGAAAATACTTTTTACTAATTTATATCAAAACGTAAGCCTACGGATATATTATTTTGCTTTGTATTTGGATTATCAAAAAGTAGATTTAAGTCGTATTTAACATACAAACCTGTGCTTTATAAAGATAGATAACTACTAATGCCATATACAAAGTCGTTGGCATTAAAATCGTCTTTAATTTTATTTCGTTTAGTGCTTCCATCAACTTTATAACGTAATTTTTGTTTGGTTCCAATTCGTAAACCTACATAACTACCTAATTCAAATTTTATTTTTTGACAAGTGCTGTATCTAAAATAGTTTTTGTTTTCTATTTTTTTTGAAAAGGTCCAATTTCAAAATGTACAGGCACA
>CAZWNY010000044.1:0-5951 GCA_964635575.1 uncultured Kordia sp.
TTTTAGGAGGTTCTTTTTTAAGAAAAGTAGGAGATGAGTTAGAGCAATTTGATGAAAACAGAAAAATATAATAAGTAGTTTAAATGAAACATAATATCAGCAAAGAAACCTTTAAAGAGGCATTTAAAAGTTTATGTACCGCTAAAGCGATGACAGAAGTATATGAGGAAAACTTTAAACTAGTTTCTAAATACGTACACGCCACATCAAGAGGTCATGAAGCAATACAAATAGCATTAGGAATGCAATTATTACCTCAAGATTACGCATTTCCATATTACAGAGATGATGCAATGCTATTGTCTATAGGTATGCGTCCTTACGAATTAATGTTACAACTATTAGCAAAAAAAGACGATCCGTTTTCGGGCGGACGCACCTATTATTGTCACCCAAGTTTAAATGATGCTGATAAACCAAAAATACCACATCAATCCTCAGCAACAGGAATGCAAGCTATACCAGCAACAGGTGTCGCAATGGGGTTTTGGTACAAAGAATTATATTCAGAATTTAATAATCAAAATACTGAATTGCCAATATCCATTTGTAGTTTAGGTGATGCCTCAGTAACCGAAGGAGAAATAGCAGAGGCATTTCAAATGGCAGCGTTAAAGCAATTACCAATTTTATATCTAGTACAAGACAATGGTTGGGACATATCTGCTACTGCAGAAGAAACCAGAGCACAAGATGCATTTGAATACGCAAAAGGATTTAAAGGCTTAGAAGCAATGACTATTGATGGCGCTAACTTTATTGAAAGCTATGAAACCGTAAAAAAAGCCATAAAAATTATTAGAGAAGAACGTAGACCAGTATTATTACACGCAAAAGTACCGTTATTAAACCATCACACTTCTGGTGTACGAATGGAATGGTATCGTGATGACCTAGAAGAAGCACGCTCTCGTGACCCATATCCTGTTTTAAAACAACAATTAATAGACAATGGTATTACAAAAGCTACAATTAAAAAAATAGAAGATCAAGCAATAGCCATAGTAAAATCCGATTTATCAAAAGCATTACAAGCAAAAGACCCAACACCAGAAGATTTATTTACTTTTGACTTTATGCCAACTCCAGTTACAGAGGAAGTAGGAGAACGTGCACCAAAAGATAAAGAAGAAATTGTAATGGTAGATTGTGCATTATTTGCTGTTGAAGAATTAATGAGTAAACATAAAGAATGCCTGTTATACGGTCAAGATGTTGGAGCACGTTTAGGCGGAGTTTTTAGAGAAGCAGCTACTTTAGCCCAAAAATTTGGAGACAACCGAGTGTTTAACACACCAATTCAAGAAGCATTTATTGTAGGTTCTACCGTAGGTATGAGTGCAGTTGGATTAAAACCTATTGTAGAAGTACAATTTGCCGATTATATTTTTCCAGGTTTAAATCAATTATTTACAGAGGTTTCACGTTCTTGTTATTTATCAAACGGAAAATGGCCAGTAAGTATGATTTTACGTATACCAATTGGCGCATATGGTAGTGGCGGACCCTATCATTCCTCATCAATAGAGTCAATATTAACCAATATTAGAGGAATAAAAATTGCATATCCAAGTAATGGAGCTGATTTAAAAGGGCTATTCAAAGCAGCATATTACGACCCAAACCCTGTTGTAATTTTAGAACACAAAGGATTATATTGGTCTAAAGTTAAAGGAACTAATTTTGCACGTACAATTGAACCATCGGAAGACTATATGTTGCCATTTGGTAAAGCAAATATCGTACAAGAAATTTGGGCAAAAAATCAAGAGGAAACAATGACAATTATTACCTACGGTATGGGCGTACATTGGGCATTAAATGCCAGTAAAAATTTACAAGAAAATGTAGAAATAGTAGATTTAAGAACGTTACATCCGTTAGATGAAGCCACAATTATAGCTTCCGTTAAAAAAACAAAAAAATGCTTAGTCGTAACTGAAGAACCTACAAATAATAGTTTTGCAAGAGCGTT
Organism: uncultured Kordia sp.; assembly: GCA_964635575.1. Classification (GTDB taxonomy): domain Bacteria; phylum Bacteroidota; class Bacteroidia; order Flavobacteriales; family Flavobacteriaceae. Next base: position 1,976 of record CAZWNY010000044.1, read on the forward strand.
AAGTGGAATGATTCAAGAAAAATGTTTCCGTTATTTAGATGCGCCAGTATTGGTAATTGGTAGCGAAAACATGCCCGCAATACCTTTAAACTCAACCTTAGAGCAAACCATGATTCCTTCTACAGAAAAAGTAAAAATTAAAATTGAAAAATTACTGAACTATTAAGCATACTCAAAATTTATAGAGCCTTTAAAGATATCGCTATTAAACCCGACTTGCATCATATAATTCACTTAACGCTCCAAAATTAATTTTCAAGCATTATATTTAAATTAGGTAATGCTTTTGATTAAAATTAGTACTACAACTAAAACATTATGTTTGAAACAGTTTTTTGTCTTTTTACATAAATACAATTCTTTAGTACCTAAAATACGCAATAAACTACAGACTTTTTAAATAAATTACAATTTCGATATATTTTAATTGTAATTTAATTTGATAATCATTCATTTTTTTTATAATTTGCAAACTCGTTAAACTAAACAAACAATTATTTAATTATGATAAAAATTTCTCGATTATTTGATTTCCCATACTATCAACTAGAAAAATATAATTTAAAAAAATCTTTAGTAACCAAATATAATGGCGAATGGAAAGCAACATCAACTCAAGAGTTTATTGATAAAGCAAATGCTTTAAGTAGAGGTTTATTGCGATTAGGAGTACAACCAAACGACAAAATTGCCATTATATCAATGAACAACCGTACGGAATGGAATATCTGCGATATTGGTATTTTACAAACAGGCGCTCAAGATGTACCAATTTATCCAACCATTTCACAAGAAGATTATGAGTATGTTTTAAACCATAGTGAAGCAAAGTATTGTTTTGTTTCTTGCGATGAAATTTTACAAAAAATAAATGCAATAAAAGCAAATGTACCTTCATTAAAAGCAGTATATTCATTTGAGAACACAAATGATTGTTTAAATTGGCAAGAAGTTTTAGACTTAGGAAAAGACGATAGTAATCAAACCGAATTAAACGCTCGAAAAGATGCTATAAAAGAAGACGATTTAGCAACACTTATTTACACATCAGGTACTACAGGAAGACCAAAAGGCGTAATGCTTAGTCATAAAAATATTGTTAGTAATGCCTTAAATAGTACAAATAGAATACCTATTGAAAGCGGAAACTCAAAAGCACTAAGTTTTTTACCCGTTTGTCATATATATGAACGTATGTTACAATATATGTATATATATTATGGTACAAGTATTTATTTTGCAGAATCGTTAGAAACCATTAGTGATAACTTAAAAGAGGTTAACCCAGACATTATGAGTGCTGTACCTCGTTTACTAGAAAAAGTTTACGATAAAATTTATGCAAAAGGTGCAAATTTAACAGGAATAAAAAAAGGGCTATTTTTCTGGGCAGTAAGTTTAGGATTAAAATACAAACCTTACGGAGAAAATGGTTGGTGGTATGAGTTTAAATTAAAAATTGCCCGTAAATTAATATTTAGCAAATGGCAAGAAGCATTAGGCGGAAATTTAAAAGCAATCGCATCTGGTAGTGCAGCTTTGCAGCCACGTTTAGCAAGAGTTTATAACGCCGCAGGAATACCTGTTATGGAAGGTTATGGTTTAACCGAAACTTCTCCTGTTGTATCTGTAAATGATGAACGGAACGGAGGATTTAGAATAAAAACAGTAGGTAAATTATTAGATGATACCGAAGTTAAAATTGCTGAAGACGGTGAAATTTTAGTAAAAGGACCACAAGTTATGATGGGATATTACAAAGATGCCGAAAAAACAGCAGAAGTTTTAAAAGATGGATATTTCCATACAGGAGATATTGGCGAAATAGATGCCGATGGTTTCTTAAAAATTACAGACCGTAAAAAGGAAATGTTTAAAACCTCTGGAGGTAAATATGTTGCCCCACAATTATTAGAAAATCAATTTAAACAATCTAGCTTTATAGAGCAAATAATGATTGTTGGTGAAGGCGAAAAAATGCCTGCAGCATTAGTGCAACCTAATTTTGAATTTATAGCAGAATGGGCAAAAAAACACAAAACAAATTTAGGAAGTACTAACGAAGAAATTATAAACAATCCAAAATTAATAGCTCGCATACAAAAAGATATTACCAAATACAATCAAAAATTTGGACATTGGGAGCAAGTAAAACGTTTTGAGTTAACTCCAGATGTTTGGAGCATACAAGACGAACATTTAACACCTACCATGAAAATGAAACGGAAAATAATTAAACAAAAGTATATTGCGTTGTACGAAAAAATTTATGGAAAAAAAGAAACCGAATAAACAATAAAAAAATAATTTTATTTCATATAAAAGCACAAACTTTAAAGTTTGTGCTTTTATATTTTTAGTAGGTGTTTCATATATTGTATTTAAATACCAACATCTAATAAAGTTTTTTATCTAAAAAATGTTCTAAAAAAATCGAGAATGCCATGAATCGGTTGCAGGTACTTCCCAGTTTTCATTATAATCAGAAATAGTGGTTACTAAGTTATTAAATACAATTGTTTTTTTACCTACTGCTCCAGTTTTTGCCATTTTACGAAATTCTGTTAAATCTTTATAATTTACAAATTCTCCTTGTTTAAAGGCTACATTCATTTTATCTAATAAAACAAGGTTATATTTTTGTTCTAATTCCATAATAAAACGTACCGAAGCATCTACGGAACATCCTGTTGCTTGTTGTACTTCTTGGTTTACGGCTATTACTATAAATCGTTCGTATTTTATTTCGAAACCTGCTTGTAAATTTGTACCATGTGCTGACCAGTTTTCTAAAAAAGTAGTTGTTTTTTTTGAAATTTCGGTTTGTTCGTCTGGTGTAAATCTTCTACTAGATTGATAAATCCAAATTTTTGAGGTTTCTGGTAATTCGGTAAAAGGTATGTGCATTGTAGAGTTTATTAAAGAATTGAAAATTGTAATTTATTTTTTTGTTTTCGGATTGTAATATGCCATAATACCAAAAAAAAGACCCATCCATAAAAACTCAAAACAAAATTTATATATAGAGTAGGAGTAGTTTTCGTATTTCCATTGTGAAACTTCAAATAAAATCATTGTTGTCGCATAAAAAAGACCACCAAAAACGGCATATTTTAGTACTCTTTTAGTAATTTTACCTTTTATTTTAGTATCTTCTTTACTCACTTTTTTAATTTTTGAAAATATTATTTTATAAGGATTGTGCTACTAATTCTGCTACATCTAAAACGGTTATGTTTTTTTCTTTTTCTTTCACTTTTACGCCATCTGTCATCATGGTATTACAAAATGGACAACCTGTTGCTATAATTTCTGGGTTGGTTTTTAAGGCGTCTTCTGTGCGTAATATATTAATTTCTTTATTTCCAGGCTCAGCGTCTTTAAACATTTGTGCGCCTCCAGCTCCACAGCACAATGCGGTTACTTTATGGCGTTTCATTTCAATTAAATTAACTCCTAATGCGTTTAATAATGTACGTGGCGCTTCATAAACTCCGTTTGCACGCCCTAAATAACAAGGGTCGTGATAGGTTATTTTTTTACCTTTAAAGGTGTCATTTTTTATTTTTATTTTTCCTTCGGATATTAAGTTTTCAATAAACTCGGTATGATGATATACTTCATATTTACCGCCTAATTCGGGATATTCATTTTTTAAAGTGTTATATGAATGTGGGCAACAGGTTACTATTTTTTTTACTTGGTATGCGTTTAACACTTCAATATTTGCTATCGCTTGCATTTGAAACAAAAATTCGTTTCCTGCTCGTTTTGCAGCGTCACCGCTTGAGCTTTCTTCGGTACCTAAAACTGCAAAATTTATAGTTGCTTTGTTTAGTATTTTCACGAATGCTCGGGTTATTTTTTTTGCTCTATCATCAAAACTTCCTGCTGAACCTACCCAAAACAAAATATCAGGTTGCTTTCCTTGTGCTATTAAATCGGCTATTACGGGTACTATTAATTGCTCACTCAT
>CAZWNY010000044.1:6051-15731 GCA_964635575.1 uncultured Kordia sp.
TTTTGCATCATGTTGTTTAACTCTTGTGGTGCTGCGCTTTCTTCCATTACTAAATATCTACGCATTTCTGTTATTATTGATAACGGATCTATATTTACAGGACACTCTTCTACACAAGCATTACAACTGGTGCATGCCCAAATTTCTTCTTTTGTAATCCAATCAAATAAGTTTTTACCATCGTCATTAAATACTCCGTTATTAGCATCTATATTTTTACCTACTTCTTCTAATCGATCACGAGTATCCATCATAATTTTACGAGGCGATAATTTTTTACCTGTTAAGTTTGCAGGACAAGATGCGGTACAGCGTCCACATTCGGTACAGGTATATGCGTTTAATAATTGTACCCAATTTAAATCGGTTACATCACTTGCTCCAAATTTTACGGGTTCTTCATTTGTTTCTTCTGGCACTGCATACGGATCTGCGTTTGGATCCATCATTAGCATTACCTCCTTAGTTACATTTGCATCGTTTGTAAATTGCCCTTGAGGTTTTAAGTTTGCAAAAAAGGTGTTTGGGAAGGCTAATAATATGTGTAAATGTTTTGAATAATATAGATAATTTAAGAAGATAAATATTCCAATAATATGCAACCACCAAGCTGTAGTTTCTATAATATGTAGTGTTGTTTCTGATAAATTTGAAAATATAGGTGCTATAAATTGACTAATTATATTGCCGCTATTTAATGCTTGAAAATCGATGTCGGCAGCATTCATTATTAAAAACAACGACATTAATATCATTTCAAAATAGAGTATCCAGTTGGCATCAGATTTTGGCCAACCTTTCATTTCGTTTTTCCAAAAACGTTGTATTTTAATAACGTTTCTTCGTATCCAAAAAATAATTACGGATATGAATACTAAAAAAGCAAAGACTTCAAAAGTAGCAATTAAAAATCCATAAATTCCGTTTCCTAGTAGTGGCTGAAATACTCTATGTGTTCCGAAAATGCCATCAATTATTATTTCTAATACTTCTATATTTATAATGATAAATCCAACATAAACTACGAAGTGTAATATGCCTGAAACTGGTCTACGTATCATTTTTCCTTGACCTAACGCTATTTTTGCCATGTTTTTCCAACGGGCATTTTTGTTGTCGGTTCTGTCTATATTTTTTCCTAATTTAATATTACGGATTAATGATTTTACATTTTTGGTAAAAAACCATCCTGCTCCAATTAATAGTAGTATAAATATTACGTTATCAATGTATTGCATAATTTATTGTTCTTTTTTATACGGAATTTCTTTTCTTGATAATATTCTAAAATATCGTTTTGGATGTAATTTAATATCTTTCAATAACTCTTCCAATTCTTTTGTTGCACCTTCTAAATTAGTGTATAGTTTGTCGTCATTTAAGAGTTTACCTATGGTACCATCTTTGTGGTCTAGTTTTTTTAAGATAGCAGTTAAGCCTACTAAAGTGGCATCTAAATTTCCGACAGTTTTACTTAAATCGGCTTTTGCTAAATTATTTGATACTTTTTCGAAATTATCGAGGGTTTTAGTTAACTTTTTGAGTACTTGGTTTAGTTTACTTTCGTCTTTATTGATGAATGAGTTTAAAGAATAAGACAATCCTTTAAAAGATTTTAGGGTTGTATTTAATTCTGCTATTGCAGATTTTAATCCTTTTTCGGAAGTGTCGTTTACTAAACTGTTTAGGTTTATCATTAAGCTATCGGCATGTTTTATTGTGCCGTCTAACCCTATACTTAATCCTGAAAAGTTTTTAGATAAACTGGTAACTAATCCTTGTTCTACTTCCGATTTTAAGAAGTCTCCGTTTTTAGCTATATTTCCATTTTTAACAGGTATAATTGCGATTGCATTTCCGCCCATTAATCCTAGTTCATACATGCGAACAGTACTGTTTTTAGAAAATTTGAAGTCTTTTTTTACGGTAAAAAAAACTTTTGTTTTTCCAGTTGAGTAATCGTATTTTATATCACTTATTTTACCTATTTTATTTCCTTTTATGGTTACTGGAGCTGATACAGTTAATGCATTATAGTCAAAAAGGGTGTAAAACGTGTTTTGATTGTTAAATAGATTTTTACCTTTTAAAAAGCTAACCCCATAAATAAACAGAATTATTGTAACTATTGCTAGAGTGCCGATTTTAATTTCTCTTGAAATTTTCAAAATATTTTCAATTTTACAGATTATCAAACAAAAATAATAATAATTTTATAAAAAAACACCTTTTTAAGTTGGAGAAAAAAAAAGAATTGTAAAATGAGTGTGTTCTCTTTAAAAATTGAAACTCTAACTTTTTAATAATTATAAGTAAAGGTAATTTAATTATTAAAACATCTTCATATATTTTTTAACTTTTCTAGCTTTCATAAAAAAATGTTTTTTTTATGAAATGAAAGCGTTTAAATGAGTAGTTTTGTAATTATAAAAAAATTTATATGGATTTTTTAATACGCTTAACAAACTAATTATCCATTTTTCATTGTTTTTAATGATACTGTTTACCGTTTTTTGCTTGGAATTATTGTAAAAAAATAATCAAGATAGGTTTAGTTTATTGGTGCGGGCTTAAAAAAAAAGGAGTTGTACAGTCTATAAAAATAGATTTAGCTACCATTTAAACAGAAATTTTTGCGGTTCTGTTCTTTAATAATTTACTAAGAACAAAACAAATTATTTTAATTAATATAAATCTTAAAAAATAAATTTATGAAACATTTTTTACTTGCACTAAGCTTTATAACTATAGCTTGTGCTCAAAAATCGACAATCGACAACAATAATTTAAACGAAGTAGGAATTGCAAAAGTAGTTTCAAAAAAAGAGTTTGCTAAAATTATCACTAAAAAGGATGTGCAATTAATAGATGTAAGAACTCCAGAAGAATACAACGAAGGAAACATTAAAAATGCTAAAAATATAAATTTTTTTGATGCGAACTTTAAAAGTCAATTAACTCTTTTAAATAAAAAATTACCCGTAGCCGTATATTGCCGTAGTGGAGGAAGAAGTGGTAGAGCAACAAGAATTTTAAAAGAAATGGGGTTTACCGAAATATACGACTTAAAAGATGGTTACAATATTTGGGATAAAAATAATTAAACATGAAAATTACATACCTAGGACACGGTTGTATCTCTGTATTTGTAAACCAAAAAACATTGTTAATTGACCCGTTTATTACAGGAAATCCATTAGCAAAACATGTTGATATCTCAAAAATAAAGGCGGATTATATTTTAATTACTCATGCACATCAAGATCATATTTTAGATGTAGAGACAATTGCAACCCGTACAAAAGCAATGCTAATTTCTAATTTTGAAATTAGCATGTATTATCAAAATAAAAATTTTGATGTGCATGCTGTAAACCATGGAGGAACTTGTGTTTTTAATAAAATTGCCATTAAATATGTAAACGCTATTCATACTTCTTCATTTCCTGATGGTAGTTATGGCGGTCAACCAGGAGGTTTTGTAATTAGTTTTGAAAATAAAAACATTTATATAGCTGGTGATACTGCATTAACTTTTGATATGAAATTAATACCAATGCAAACCCCTTTAAATTTAGCTGTTTTACCAATAGGTGACAATTTTACAATGGGAATTGACGATGCTATTATTGCTTCTGATTTTTTGGAATGTAATAAAATACTAGGATGTCATTACGATACTTTTTCACCTATCGAAATTAATAAAAAAGAAGCCATTTCTAAATTTAAAGCTAAGAATAAAGAATTAATTTTATTAACAATAGGAACATCAATAACCATATAAATTAAGTGCAATTATAAAAGCAACCTATACAAAATACATCTTAAAATTTAAACAACCAAGCGGAACTTCAAGAGGTATTTTAAACACAAAAGAAACCTGGTTTATTAAATTACAAGACTATGAAAATGTTGGCTACGGCGAATGTGGTTTGTTAAAAACCCTATCAATAGATGATGTTGTAAATTATGAAAAAAAATTAAAATGGACTTGTAACAACATTCATTTAGGATTAGCAATTTTATGGGAAAAATTAATCGAATTTCCGTCTATCCAATTCGGATTAGAACAAGCTTTTTTATCTTTAAAAAGCAAAGATAAATTTAAATTATTCCCTTCTAATTTTACCGATAATAATAAAGGTATAGCTATAAACGGATTAGTTTGGATGGGAAATGAGCAATTTATGAAAACTCAAATTTCAGAAAAAATAAAAGCAGGTTTTGTTTGTATTAAAATGAAAATTGGCGCTATTAACTTTAAAACCGAAGTAAAAATATTACAATCCATTCGAAAACAATATACTCAAAAAGATATTGAGTTACGTGTAGATGCAAACGGAGCCTTTACACCTTCTGAAGCATTGGAAAAGCTAAAAGTGTTATCCGATTTAAATTTACACTCAATAGAGCAACCAATAGCTGTAAATCAACATCAAGAAATGGCACAATTGTGTGAAAAATCGCCACTAGCTATTGCTTTAGACGAAGAGCTAATCGGCGTATTTTCAACTTTACAAAAAGAAAACATTTTAAAAACCATACAACCACAATACATTATTTTAAAACCTAGTTTAATAGGTGGTTTTAAAGGAAGCTCTGAGTGGATAAACTTAGCTAAACAACAAAATATTAAATACTGGATTACCAGCGCATTAGAAAGCAACATAGGACTAAACGCCATTAGCCAATGGACACACACATTAAACACAAAAATACCACAAGGTTTAGGTACAAGTGCTTTATATACCAATAATATAAAAAGTCCGCTTGAAATAAAAAAAGGAAATTTGCACTATAATAATTCCGTAAATTGGGAAAATAAACTATTTTAAAACTTCATTAATTTTAAAAAATAAAAATGTACATAGAACAAGCATATAAAAGTAAATATCATTTCTGGAAATATTTAGTTATACCTGTAAGCTTTATAGGATTATTGGGTTTGAATTTTTTAGCGATTAAACTATTAGATATTGATATGAACACCTTAATTCAATCGGAAATTGAAAAAAAAGGAAGTAATCGGTTTTTAATAGAAGCACTATTGCCATTAGCGATAGGATTAGGAATACTACTTTTTTGGGTAAAATTTATACACCAACAAACCATAAAAACACTAACCACATCACGTAAAAAAATAGACTGGAGCCGTATATTTTTTGCATTCTCCCTATGGGGAACAATAGTTATCGCACTAACACTTATTGATTACCAGATGTATCCTGAAAATTATGTATGGAATTTTGAATGGAGTAAGTTTATACCACTTGTAATTATAGCCGTATTATTAGTACCGCTACAAACCAGTTTTGAAGAATACCTATTTAGAGGATATTTAATGCAAGGAATTGGTGTTTTAGTTAAAAATAGATGGCTTCCATTGCTAATAACATCTTTTATTTTTGGTATAATGCACATTGCCAACCCTGAAGTAGAAAAAATAGGATACATCATAATGGTTTATTATATTGGTACAGGGTTGTTTTTAGGCATTGTAACTTTAATGGATGAAGGTTTAGAGTTAGCATTAGGTTTTCATGCAGCAAACAACTTAATAACAGCACTTTTAGTAACAGCAAATTGGACTGCTTTTCAAACCAACTCAATATTAAAAGATATGTCTGAACCCGAAGCAAAATTTGATGTATTAATACCTGTTTTAGTAATTTTTCCAATACTACTTTTTATATTTTTTAAAAAATACAAATGGACAAATTGGAAAGAAAAACTAACAGGAAAAGTGCTTTCAGAAGAAGAATTTTTACAATCACAATAACCCAGTAATTATAATGTTACATGCTAATTTTAAAATAAACGACACTTCTTTTACACAGCAATCTTTATTAAAATATGCTAAAAAATTACAGGTTTCAAAAGAAATCTATTTACAAGAAATAGGAAGTTTTATAGATAATTGGTTTTCAAATACGACCTATATTATTGTGCAAACATCAGGTGCTACAGGTAAACCAAAACCGATTAAGCTACTAAAAACAAACATGATTAATAGTGCGTTAGCAACAGGTGATTATTTTAATTTACAAAAAAACACCACCGCATTATTATGTTTGTCTGCAAATTATATTGCAGGAAAAATGATGTTGGTTAGAGCAATAACTTTAGGTTGGAACTTACATATTGTTGCCCCAACAAGTAAACCATTAAACAACCTTACAAAAATGTATGATTTTTGTGCAATGGTACCTTTACAAGTAGCGCAATCGGTATTAGAGTTGTCAAAAATAGAACAGTTAATAATTGGTGGCGCAACAATCTCAGAATCTTTATTAAAAAAAATACAAGCACTTAATACTAAATGTTATGCTACTTATGGAATGACGGAAACCATAACACATATAGCCATAAAAGACTTGAAAAAAAAAGATAATTGTTTTAAGATTTTACCCAACGTACAAATTAGTATAGACAATAGAAATTGTTTAATAATTGATGCTCCAAAAGTAGCTAAATATAAAATAACAACTAATGATGTGGTAAAATTAGTATCGGCAACAGAATTTAAGTGGTTAGGACGTTTTGATAATATAATAAATAGTGGAGGCATCAAATTATTTCCTGAACAACTCGAAAAAAAATTAGCAACAATTATTAATACCCGTTTTTTTGTAATAGGAATACCCGATGATAAACTAGGCGAAAAATTAATTTTACTTGTAGAAACAGATAAAAAAGAAAATCAATTGTTTTCAAAAATAAAGGAACTAAAAATACTTACGAAATTTGAAATTCCGAAAAAAATGTATACGATATCAAAATTTACAGAAACACCAACAGGGAAAATTAAAAGAAAAGCAACGTTAAAAAAAGTGCTTTATTAAGTTTTCTATATTTTTATTTATTTATGATTAATTTTCTATTAAGCATTTCTTTTTTTTGTTTGTTTAAAATTCTTACAATATAAATGCCATTTTGTAAACCACCTAAATATATTGTGTTAGTTGCATTAGCACTTTCAACTGTTTTAACTATTCTTCCCAAATTGTCATAAATATTAATCTCTAAATAATGTTTGTTTATATTCGAAACATTAAAATTATCTTGAGCAGGGTTTGGGTATAAAAAAACACTCTCATTATCAAAGTAGGAGTTTTCCAAACTCAATATGGATGAATAAAAAACTCGACTATCTCCATTAGGAAAATTAAAGTTATTTAATTCAACCCAAGTAAAATCTTTTATAATATTTAAGTTATTTCTTATAACAGAGTGAACTGCATTACCTGGTGTATAACTATTGGGGATATTTTGTTCATATATTGCCATATAGGTAATCATACCAGCTAAAAAATAAATACTTTCTCTTCCGTGAGGTGCAGAGTCTTCATATAGACTATCAAAAGGGATTTGATTTGGAATTAAATCTCTCAAAATTTTACTAATTATTGTTCCAACAGGAATAAGTCTTGTGTTTAAAACTGGTCTTGATGTCAATATTAAATTTTGATAATTTTTCCACCAGTCTGTAAAATTTCCAATAGTCTGGTTATGGAAAAAATCAATTTCTGTTTGAGTTGGAGGTGTAGGAGGAAATGCATTTGCTAAATCCATTTCTGGCCAATTCCCATAAATATAATACCTTACATTACTTTCTTGTGTGTTTACCCAATCAAAAATAGTTTCAGTTGCTTGTATAACTGTTGTATTATTATCTAAAGGATGTGGTGAATCTGGATTTTCATACTGAATAAAATTAGCAGCAGTAATTAAAATTGTATTTATATCAGCATCAGAAAAAGGTTCTGAACTACTATCCCAAGAACTTAAAATTCCGCTATAACCCCAATTTGATGATGGAGGTAAATTTACATGTGTTGTCAAAAAACCATATTGCCCGGTAGTTGCAAAAGTATTTCCTGCCTCTTGAGAAATATCATTTAGCCAATACATAATATTTGTTTCTGGAACTGCAGGAGATGCAACATGATCCATTAAACTATGGCCAAAAGCATACATACGTACAGAATTAATCTGAGCGTTTAGGGACATCGTAACTAAAAATATTAAACTATAAATTAGTGTTTTCATTTTTTAAAGGTAGCTTTAAATATCTTACAACAATAGTTATAAATGCAGTAATGATTAAATAGGCAGTTATTTTGATATTGTAAAAATAGCACAATTTTTCCGATTTTTTTCTGCCGATTTAAAAATGATAACGAAAGTACACCTATATTTTTGGATTATAAAACACCAAATTAATAAATTTAACCTTACATCTGTATTTTAAAACTAGACAACTCAAAAAATACATTTACAAATTCAACATAATGATTTTTATTTTTAATTACATGAGTGTCTGAAAAACAAATAGTTGGCTATTTTATTACAAAACAGACCATAAAAATGCAGTTATATACCTTAGTTTTATTACATTTGTGCCATTATGATACAACGCATACAAACATTATATTTATTACTCGCTGCCATTGTTACAGGAGGATTGCCATTTGCGTTTAATTTATGGAAATCCGTTTCTAAAACAATAATAAATGCAATAGACTTTCCGTTAATAATAGGAGGTTTTGCTTTAGCAACAATACTAAGTATAATTAGTATATTAATGTTTAAAAACAGAAAATTACAGTTTGTGATAAACAGACTAACCATCATATTAAATTTTATTTTACTAATAACGTTAGTGTATTGGTCTCTAAATTTATCTGGAGAAGCGGAAGTTTCTGAGAAAGGTATTGGGATGTTCTTACCTATAATTTCTATCGTATTGTTAGTTTTGGCAAACAAAGCTATACAAAAGGATGAAGATCTTGTAAAATCAGTAGATCGTTTACGTTAAGGTTATTATGTATTATTTTTAGTGCGAAGGAAAAATCCGAAGGTAAAACTTCGGATTTTTTTATAAAACCCTAATTAATGACAAATTGTCATTAATTACAAAGATGGCAGTACTTTTGCGTTTTCAATACACAAATAACTAAATTTTATTTATTTACAATGTCTGAAAAAGAGATAAAAATCGAAGAAATTCAAGATCAAACTGAAGCACAAGAAACTTCAGAAAACATAGACGAAGTTACTACAGAATCTACAATAGATATATCAGTAGAAGAACAGTTAACACAAGATTTAGCAACTGAAAAAGATAAGTTTTTACGTCTTTTTGCCGAATTTGAAAACTATAAAAGGCGTACATCAAAAGAACGTATGGAGCTATTTAAAACAGCAAATACTGATGTTATGTCAGCAATGCTACCTGTTTTAGATGATTTTGACAGAGCTTGGATAGAAATTGAAAAAAGCAACGACAAAGATTTAAAAACAGGAATATCGCTAATTAGTAACAAATTAAAAATAACCTTAGAAAACAAAGGATTAACACTTTTAGAGGTTAGAAAAGGAGATGCCTTTAACGCAGATTTTCATGAAGCAATTACACAAATACCAGCTCCTTCAAATGATATGAAAGGAAAAATTATTGATGTAATAGAATAAGGTTACAAATTAGGAGAAAAAATTATACGCTTTCCAAAAGTTGTAATTGGACAATAAATTATTAATAAAACTTCTGCTTTTGTAGAAAACAGATATGGCAAAACAAGATTATTACACAACTTTAGGAATCTCTAAAGGAGCGACTAAACAAGAAATAAAAAAGCATACCGTAAAATGGCGGTAAAATATCATCCAGATAAAAACCC
>CAZWNY010000045.1:0-15234 GCA_964635575.1 uncultured Kordia sp.
AAAATAAATAAAAATTATTTTGAAAATTTCAAAGTATAACTACAGTCATACCTATTAAATCTCAAAATGCATTTTTTTAATTCAATGTTTTTAAGATAGAATAACCAAATTTTCTACATGATTTTTTTGTTTTCATAAATTTTAAGAGTGCTTTAAAAGATAAGGAAAAACAGATGTTCTTATCTTTAGGGCTGTTTTTTAAAAACAAAAATAATTCAAAAAATTAGGTATTTATAAGTTAAATACAAAGCCTAAATTTGCTGTAAACTGATTATTTAATAAATCAATAGCGTTTAGCCTTCCTGTTTTATATTTAGATAATGGAAACATAAACTCACTATATATACCAAAACCATCAGAAAAAAAATAACGAAGCCCCAAATGACCTCCGAAATTTTTTAATCCAAAATTTAATCCAGGATAAATATCAAAATTATCATCAATATTTATAATGCTTCCTAAGTTCGCATTTAACTTTGCTCTTAGATCAAAACGATCTACAAATTTAGCATTACTCACAGCTTCGCTTAAGCCTAGGGCATATACGGAAGATAAGCCTACCGAAAAATTTTCGCCTAAACCATAATCAAAAGAAAAATTAACACCTGTAGCATTTTCCTGTAAAGCAGTACCAATATGTATTTTTTTATCCCCTTTACCTTTGTAAGCTTGAGCATTAGCCCCTAAAAAACCTAAAAAGGCAACGATTAAAATAATTTTTTTCATTTTTTTCATTTTTAAAATTTATAATTGAATTGCAAATTTACTACTATTTTTCGAATAAAACGATAGTTTCTACATGTGCTGTATGTGGAAACTGATCTACCAAGCTTATTTTTTTAAGTAGGTATCCTGCATGTATCAATTCTTCTGTATCTCTCGCTTGTGTTGCAGGGTTGCAAGATACATAAATTATACGTTGAGCGTCTAATCTAATTATTTTTCGCAATGTTTTCGGAGCAATTCCAGAACGTGCAGGGTCTAAAATTATAGTTTCTATTTTTCCTTTATATTCAGGGTGATTTAATAAAAACTTACCTACATCAGAAGCGAAAAACTGCAATCCTTTTATATTATTTCGCATTGCATTTTTTTTAGCATCTTCAATAGCGGAAGCTACAATGTCAACACCTATAATTTGTGCGTTTTTACTTTTAGAAGCTACTATTTGTCCAATTGTACCTGTGCCACAAAACAAATCCATTACAATTTTACCGTTAACTGTTTCTTGTTTTTCGAACACATAGTCCGCTATTTTAGTGTATAATTTTTCCGCTGATTTTGGGTTGGTTTGAAAAAAACTTTTCATACTAATTTCAAAATCTAAACCTAATAAAGTTTCTACAATTTTTTCATTACCATAAACCACGACCGAACTTCCAGTGCTAGACAAGGTTCTGTCGCCTGTTTCGTCATTAATAGTATGTATTAAACCCGCTAATCGGTTGCCAAACAATTTTTTAAATAGTGCTACAAAACCATCCATATCAAATTTTTCTAAATCTTTAGATGTGGTTACTAAATTAAACAACAATTTATCATCTTTAATAACGGTTTTTCGCACCACTAAAAATCTAAAAAAACCTTCTCTTTTAGGTGCGTGCCAAGGTGATAAACCTGAGTTTTTACAAAAATCACCTATTATTTTTAGATTATCTTCTACTTGTTTATCAAACAACCCAGAATCTCTTTCTAAATTTACGCCACACCACCAAGTTCCTCGTTTTTTAAAACCTAAAGCAAACTCATCTACATCGGTTTTTAAATCATAATCATACCGAATTGCTGAAAAACCATACTCCATTTTATTACGATAATGAAAAACATCTAACGAGGTAATAAACTCATCAAATTTATCTTCAATATCCTCAACTTTCCCTATACGTTTAAAAAGCTCCATTGTGCTTTCCTTTTTATATTGGTGCTGTAATTTAATAGGTAGTTTTATATAAGGCGCACCAGGAATTTCTTGATAAGGCATCTCATTTTCATCCTTAGATCGTATTAAAACTTCTTCTAACTTGCACTCTGCATAGCGTTTACTTGTTTTTTTTACTTGCGCACGCACAAATTGACCTGGTAAAGTATTAGGTACAAAAACCACAAATTCACCCTCTTCATTACGTATTTTTCCGATTCCCTTTCCTCCAAAAGCATATTTTTCGATTAGTATTTCTATAAATTCGCCTCGTTTTACAAACTTATTCCGTTCACGTTTTCCCATTTTATATGTTTTAATTTTGAAGAAATATTCTAAAAAAGATTAATTTCTCAGTTTCTACACCTAATTTTAATTAAAATAACTTCCTGTGTACTTGCTAAAGAAGTTTAATAACCGCAAATTTAATTAATAAATCAGAGTTTTTATATGCATTTCTTTTTTATTTGGGCATTACCCAATTCGTACCTCTTGGGTCGTGCTATCCGTTATATCTTTTTTTGTTGTTAAAAAAAACAACAAAAAAAGGATGCCACTGCTATCACTAATGCAATAGGTAAATACTAATTTGCATAAGCGTAAAAAACAATGTATTTTTGTTGAAATATTTACAATATAATGGATACTCAAAAAACAATTGAACTAATTTTATATTTATTACCTGCTATAATTACGGGTGGTGTTGCTTATTTTTTTTTTAAAAAACATACCGATAATGAAGAAAACAGAAGGCGTTATTTATTACAAAAAGAATTGCAAAAAAACGCATTGCCTTTGCGTTTACAGGCCTATGAGCGCATGGCGTTATTTTTAGAACGCATAAGTCCTACCAATTTAATGTTGCGAGTACAGCCATTAAGTAACGATAAAAAAGCGTATGCACAATTATTAATTGCAAATATAGATCAGGAATTTGAGCATAATTTAGCGCAACAAATTTATATTACTGAAGCATGTTGGAATGTAATTAAATCGGCAAAAAACACAACTATAACTATTATTCGGAATACTGTAGGAAACCCAGAAACTACGGATTCGGATAAACTACGAGAATTAGTTTTAACTAGCTTGTTAGAAAAATCATCTCCTTCAGATACTGGTATGGCATTTATTAAAAACGAATTGAATACCATACTTGGGTAAGCTACTAATCTGAATTTAAAAGCAAATTAAAAACCATAATAGAACGGATTTAAAACCCCTTAAGCTATCGATTGTTTTATATTTTACCAACGAAAAAGCATTAAAAGGGTAATAATTTTTCTTACTACATTTATGATTGTTAAAAAAAAACATTAAAATTATTTAAAATAACAATAAACTCTTTTAACCCCTAAATTAAAGGTTTGTTTATTTTTTATCAATAATAATTAACAAATAACGTTCTTCCTATTTGATATTCATTGGTTTATAGTTTTTTCCAAATTTTTAATAAACCAACAACACAAAGTAACGTTAAAACACATATTTGCAGTGCTAAAATAATATTTCCGTAAATAAAATACGCTATCGAAAAAAGCACACTATATGTACCTATAACTGCTAAAAAAAAGGCTAAAATCTTATATCCAATGTTTTTAAATTTACTTTCTTTCCCATAAATTAAATCATTAAATTTTTGTAGTGTTTCAGCATTACTAGGTTGAGTAAGTAAGGTAACAAGTATCCAGCCTAAAGTGGTAATTACGACACCAATAATTAATTGCCAATGTCCTTGAATTTCAAACCAAGGGATTTCTAGCTTACTATTTATAAAAAATACAATAGCAATTAAAAATGAAATTAACATGGCAGCAATTTCACTATACGGGTTAATACGACTCCAAAACCATCTTAAAATAAATAATAAACCAGTACCCGCACCAATTTGTAATAATAAATTAAAAACATCTTGAGCAGATTGTAATACAAAAGAAAACAAAGCAGCACAAATCATTAAAACTACAGTAGAAATTCTGCCTACTAAAACCTTTTGTTTTTCGGTAGCATTTTGATTTATAAAACGACTGTAAAGATCATTTACAAGATAGGAACTTCCCCAATTTAATTGTGTAGAAATAGTACTCATAAAAGCAGCAATTAAAGAGGTTAATACAATGCCAATTAATCCCGCAGGTAAATACGTCATCATGGCAGCGTAAGCAACATCATGCCCTTGCATTTCAGGGGATAAATTTGGAAAAGTAGTTGCAATGCTTTCTAAATTAGGAAACATAATTAAAGAAGCTAAACCCACAATAATCCAAGGCCACGGACGTAATGCATAGTGTGCAAAATTAAAAAATAAAGTAGCCCAAGCAGCGTGTTTTTCATCTTTTGCAGCTAACATGCGTTGCGCAATATAGCCGCCACCACCAGGTTCAGCACCTGGGTACCATGTGCTCCACCATTGTACCGCAAAAGGAATAATTAACAACGTTACTACAGCTTCGGTATTCGAAAAATCTGGTAAAATATTTATTTTATCAATTACATTTTTATGAGAAATTAAGTTGGTTATACCTCCAATTTCGGGTAAATTTACAATGTAAATCGTTGCCCATACCGAACCAACCATAGCGATAATAAATTGAACAAAATCGGTAATTAAAACTCCTTTTAATCCTCCTAACGAAGAATAAATAACTACAATTATTGAGGAATATAATAAGGTTTCTGTTTGAGAAATTCCTAATAAAATATTTGCAATTTTAGCGCCAGCTAAACATACACCTGCCATGGTAATTATATTAAAAAATACACCTAAATAAATAGCTCTAAACCCTCGTAAAAACCAGCAATTTTACCTGAATAGCGAAGTTCATAAAACTCTAAATCGGTGGTAATTCCACTTTTTCGCCATAGTTTAGCGTAAAAGAAAACAGTAAGCATACCCGTAAGTAACATTGCCCACCAAACCCAGTTGCCCGAGACACCATTTTTACGAACTAATTCGGTTACCAAACCTGGAGTGTCGGCAGCAAAAGTTGTGGCTACCATACTAAAACCGAGTAGCCACCAGGGCATATTTCGACCCGATAAAAAAAATGATTCACTACTTTTACCTGATTGTTTAGAAACTACAATTCCGATAATTAAAGAAAGAATAAAAAAACCAATAATAATGGCATAATCTAGGGTTGCTAATTGCATTTGTTTAAATTTAATACGTTAACTTTGGTTTAAAAATAGGTAAAATTTAAAAAAAATCATTATTTTTATTGTCTAATTATTTAAAATGCAGAAAAAAATTAAAAAAATAGGCGTAATGACATCTGGAGGAGACGCTCCAGGTATGAATGCAGCAATAAGAGCTGTTGTTAGAGCTTGTACTTATTACAATATTGAATGTGTTGGGTATTTTCGAGGATATGACGGTATTATTGAAAACGATACGATAAAATTAACTTCAAGAAGCGTAAAAAATATTATTAATAAAGGAGGAACTATTTTAAAATCGGCTCGTTCAAATGCGTTTCGAACTCAAGAAGGAAGGCAACAAGCAGCAAAGAGTTTGGTAAAAGAAAAAGTTGATGCACTTGTTTTAATTGGCGGAGATGGTACATTTACAGGTGGAGCAATATTTAGCAAGGAACACAATATCCCTATAGTTGGAATTCCAGGAACAATAGATAATGATATTTTCGGAACACAATTTACAATTGGCTATGATACCGCATTAAATACTGTAGTTGAAGCAATTGATAAAATAAGAGATACCGCAAGTTCGCATAACAGATTGTTTTTTATAGAAGTTATGGGTAGAGACGCGGGTTTTATTGCGCTAAATACAGGTGTTGGGGCTGGAGCTGAAGAAATTTTAATACCTGAAGAGAATTTGGGGTTAGATAGGTTGCTAGAGTCTTTAAAAAGAAGTAAAAAATCAGGAAAATCATCAAGTATTGTTGTTGTTTCCGAAGGCGATAAAATAGGTAAAAATGTTTTTGAATTGAAAGATTATGTAGAAAAAAACATGACCGAATACGAAGTGCGAGTATCTGTTTTAGGACATATGCAACGTGGCGGAAATCCAACTTGTTTTGATCGAGTATTAGCAAGTAGATTTGGGGTAAAAGCAGTAGAATTATTACTTGATGATGAAAAAAATGTAATGGTAGGAATTAGAAATAATAAAATGGTAACCACACCAATTATAGAAATAACACGATGTAAAAATAGTATTAATAAAGAATTATTAAGAATATCTGATATTTTATCAATTTAACAAAGAACTATGATTAAAGTAGGAATAAATGGATTTGGAAGAATAGGAAGGCTCGCATTTAGAGCGGCTATAACCAATAAAAGCATACAAATTGTAGCAATTAACGATTTATTAGACGTAGATTATTTAGCATATTTATTAAAATATGACTCTGTTCATGGAAGATTTAACGGAACCATTACAACAAAATCAGGAAAATTAATTGTAAACGGAAATGAAATTAGAGTTACAGCAGAGCGTAACCCTAAAGATATACAATGGAATAGAGTAGGAGCGGAATATATTTTAGAATGTACGGGTTTTTTTACAACGATTGAAAAAGCCAGTTTACACTTAGAAAACGAAGGAATAAAACGTGTAATTTTATCAGCTCCATCTAAAAATGCACCAATGTTTGTAATGGGTGTAAATCATAAAAACGTAAAAGCATCTGATAAAATAATATCTAACGCATCATGTACAACCAACTGTTTAGCGCCTTTAGCTAAAATAATTAATGATAATTTTGGACTAGCAGAAGGGTTGATGACAACCGTTCATGCAGCAACATCTACACAAAAAACAGTAGATAGTCCTTCAAAAAAATGGTCTCGTGGTAGAGCAGCTATCAATAATATAATACCAACTACAACAGGAGCGGCAGAAGCAGTTTCAAAAGTAATTCCAGAATTAAAAGGGAAACTAACAGGTATGGCATTTAGAGTGCCAACTGTAAATGTTTCGGTGATCGATTTAACATTAAAAACAACAAAAGCAACTTCTTTAAATGAAATTAAAAAAGTAATTAAAAAAGCATCAAAAGGCGAATTAAAAGGTATTTTAGGATATGAAACAGATCCGGTAGTTTCGCAAGATTTTGTAAGCGATACTCGAACTTCTATTTTTGACGCAGAAGCTTCTATTGAGTTGAACGCTAATTTTTTTAAATTAATTGCTTGGTATGACAATGAGTACGGATATGCTAATAAATTAGTAGATTTAACAATTTATTCAGCAAGTTTAGATTAAATAAATTATGATATTAATTGCCGATAGCGGTTCTACAAAAACAGATTGGGTTATTTTAAAAGATAAACAAGTAATTGCTTCATCTACTAAAGGGTTAAACCCTACTGTTTTCTCTGAAAGTGACCTGTATACAACCATTATTTCTAATAAGGTTGTAATGGAATATGTGCATGAAATTACCGAAATTTACATGTATGCTGCTGGTTGTGGAACGGAAACGCCTAAAGGAATTTTAAAAAAAATAGTTGTTGAAATTTTTACGAACGCTAATGTATCTGTAAAAGAAGATGTTTTTGCAGCAGCATATTCTGTTTCTGGTGGTAAAAAAGGAATTATATGTATTATCGGAACAGGTAGCAATACTTGTTACTATGATGGGAAAAGTGTGTTAACCACCAAAATACCATCTTTAGGATACGTGTTAATGGATGATGCTTCAGGAAACTATTTTGGACAATATTTACTTCGCGATTATTTTTATAAGAAGATGCCTAAAAAACTCCACGAAATGTTTCAGAAAGAATTTAATTTATACCCAGATGATGTAAAAATAAACTTATATAAAAAAGGAAATGCAAACACTTACTTGGCGTCATTTGCACCTTTTTTAATTAGACATAAAAAAGAACCTTATTGTGCAGATATGATTAAAAAAGGGTTGTCAAAATTTATAGAAAATCAAATTATTCAGCATGATAATGTATATGATTTACCAATACATTTTGTAGGTAGCATTGCATATTGTTTGCAAGACGAGTTAAAAAATGCACTAAAATCGTTTCGTTTAAACGCAGGTAGCTTTGTGCAAAAACCTATAGATGGTTTAATAGCATATCACCTTAAAAACAAGTAAATGGATTTTTTATTTTTAGCAAAATATGCATTGTTAATTTTTGTTGGTTTTTTAGCAGGATTTATTAATACTATTGCAGGTGGAGGCACACTATTAACAATGCCAATGCTAATTTTTATGGGGTTGCCTCCAGGTGTAGCGAACGGAACTAATAGAGTTGCTATACTTATACAAACAGCAATAGGTGTAAAGGGGTTTCAAACCAAAGGAGTTACCACTAATCCGTTTAGTATTTATTTAGGAATATCGGCATTTTTAGGTTCTTTAATAGGTGTGCAAATTGCAGTAGATATAAAAGGAGAAACCTTTAATAAAATACTCGCTATTATAATGATATGTGTCGTATTAATGATGTTTTTTAAACCCAAAACAAGTGTTTCAGAATTAGTAGAACGGACAACAGGTAAATATTTATACATAGCTATTATACTTTTTTTCTTTTTAGGAATTTATGGAGGTTTTATAAATGCAGGTATTGGTTTTATAATGCTTATTGTGTTGCCGTATGTAAACCGTTTGTCTCTAGTAAAATCTAACGCAACAAAAGTAGCTGTGGTTTGTATATACACTATTGCAGCAGTATTAATGTTTGCTTATCACGATAAAATTAATTGGAAATACGGATTAATACTTGCTATTGGTAATGCTTCAGGAGCTTGGGTATCTAGTAGGTGGTCTGTTAAAAAAGGAGATTCGGTAATTAAAAAAATAGTACTCGTAATGATTTGTGTACTTGCCGTAAAGTTATGGTTTTTTTAAGCCTAATAAATTATTGATTGTAGGTGTCTAATTAAAAATTAGTGCTTTTTTAAAAAGAGTAAAGATATATTTAAAATGAAGTGCTTTATGTGCTAACCGTTGATTTTCTTTGTTTTTTTATAAAATAACTCCAAACAATACTTTTAGTTTTATAATAATCTTGTTTTTTAGGATTTTTAGTTCGTTTTTTAAGCATTTTAACTAGCTGTTTGTAAAAACTAAAATGAGCTTTTATAATAGCTAAAGTATGCAACGGTTTTAAGTTAAAAGCATATTTAATACCTGCTAATCCGTCTAAAGATAAACGAATAAAAATTAAAGTAAACCCTTTGTTTTTAGGTGAATTTTTTAATAAATTGAACAACGAATTTCTGAAATTTAAAAATGTTTTTCTAGGGTTTTGAGTAGTTAAAGTAGCGCCTCCAATATGGTAAACTGTGGATTGTCCTACATATAAAACTTGCTTTCCTAGGTTTTGTATACGCCAACATAAATCAATTTCTTCTTGGTGAGCAAAATAATCTTCATCAAAACCACCTATACTTAAAAAGGCATCACTTTTTATAAATAAACACGCTCCAGATGCCCAAAAAACAGGTACTGTATCGTTATATTGTCCGTTATCGATTTCAATAGTATCTAAAAAGCGACCTCTGCAATACGGATAGGCATATTTATCTATAAACCCGCCTCCAGCACCTGCGTATTCGAATTTTGTTTTATCGTTAAAATCTAAAATTTTAGGTTGTATTGCGTATACGTTTTCATTGTTTTTGAATTCATTTATTATGGGTTGCAACCAGTTTTTAGTAACTTCAATGTCGGAATTTAGCAAACAATACACATCAGCATCTACAGCACGTAATGCATCATTATAGCCTTTAGCATAACCACCGTTCTCAATATTTTGAATAACTTGAATAGCAGGGTAATGATTGCGAACAAATTGTACCGAATTATCTGTAGAAGCATTATCTGCAACGTAAATTTTTGCTTCTTTGGAGTAAGAAACAACAGAAGGCAAAAACTGTTCTAGTAGTTTTTTGCCATTCCAATTTAAAATGACAATTGCAATTTTCATGATACCAATATACTATGCTTCTTTGAAATGATAAAAAGTTATCTTTAATTTATTTATAAAATGATGTCTTAAAAGCAACAAATAAAATTATAGTTAATAAATTATTTAATAAATTTCTGCAATTTACCTTATTTTTTAACGTTTACACGTGTAGGAAGTTGTATTTTTATATCATTTTTAATAAACTCATCTTTTCTTAATTTTATTTTTAAGAAATTAAACCATATTTTATGTTAAAGCAATTTATAATATTAGGTTTTTTGCTCTTTTTTGCAAGAGTACAAGCACAACAAACCACTGCATACACACATTATACAACACCATACAAAACTGCGTTAAAGTTATATAATTCGGAACAATATGCCGCTGCACAAGTAATTTTTAAAAATGTAAAAAGCACTACAAAAAATTATTTAATGGAAGCTAATAGCAGCTATTATATAGCTAATTGTGCGGTGCGTTTAAACCAACCGAATGCGGGTAATTTAGTAACTCAGTTTTTAGAAAATTATCCGACTAGTGTTAAAAAAAATGATGCTTTTAATGATGTTGCTAATTATTATTACACCAATAGTAAGTATAGTTATGCTATAAAATGGTTTCAAAAAGTAGATGAAAACACGCTTTTTGGTACAACTAAAGAAACATTTTATTTTAAAAAAGCATATTCTTTGTTTAAAAGTAATCAAAAAAAGGAAGCTAAAAAATATTTCAATTTAGTTTCGGACTCTAAAATTTATGGATCACAAGCTAAATATTATTTAGGTTTTATAGCGTATGAAGGTGATGATTATAAAGAAGCAGCCGATTACTTTAACCAAGTGAAAAAAAACGAAAAATATCAACAAAAAATGAGATATTTTCAAGCAGACATACAATTTAAATTGGGAGAATTTAATAAAGCTATCGATTTAGCAAGTCAACAATTGCCATTATCTTTTGATCAAGAGGAACGCTCACAGCTTAATAAAATTATAGGAGAAAGTTATTTTAATCTTAAAAATTACGATAAAGCATTATCGTATTTAAAAAATTACAAAGGAAAAAAACAAAAATGGAACAATACAGACCATTATCAACTAGGGTATGTGTATTTTAAACGAAATGAGTTTACGGCTGCTATTTCTCAATTTAATAAAATTATTGAAGGTAAAAATACCGTTGCACAAAACGGATATTACCATTTGGCAAAATGTTATTTAGAAACCAATAAAAAAACAGAAGCTTTACATGCGTTTAAGAACGCTTCGGAAATGAAGTTTAATGCACAAATAAAAGAAGATGCACATTTAAACTATGCAAAATTGAGTTATCAAATAGGTAATCCGTATCAATCGGTTCCTGAAGTGTTAATTCAATATTTAAAAACCTATCCAAATACTTCAGAAAAAGAAACTATTGAAGGTTTGTTAATTGATTCCTATGTTACTTCTAAAAACTATAAGGAAGCATTAGCTTTATTGAAAAACAAAAAAGGATTGGAGTATAAAAGTGCGTATCAAAAAGTAGCTTTTTATAGGGCAATTCAGCTGTTTAATGATGGTTTAATTGCGGATGCAAAAATATTATTTGAAGTAGCAATAAAAAACCCTGAAAATAAAATTATTACTGCAAAAGCAAATTATTGGAATGCGGAATGCGATTATCTTTTAGGAAATTATCAAGATGCCGTTATTGGCTATAAGTTATTTGCAATGCAAGATAGTTTAGCTAATTTTTCGGAAGCTAAAAATTTAAATTATCAAATAGGCTATGGGTATTTTAAACAAAAAAAATATGAAGCAGCAATTCCGTATTTTAAAAAGTACTTAAACAACATCAATAATACACAATATATAAATGACGCAAACCTTCGTTTAGGAGATAGTTATTTTGTAACAACCGATTATTGGAAAGCAATGGAAGTCTACAACCATGCAAAACAGGCAAACGGAATAGATGCTGATTATGCGCATTTTCAAAAAGCAATATCGTACGGTTTTGTAGGGGAAAATCAAAAAAAAATAACCGACTTAAATCTGTTTTTAACCGTTTTTAAAACTTCTAAATATCGTGATGACGCCTATTTTGAATTAGGAAACACCTATGTTTTGGTAAACAAAACACAAAAGGCATTGCAAACATATAACACATTAATTCAACAATACCCAAAAAGCTCGTATGTAGCTAAATCCTTATTAAAACAAGGATTAGTACATTACAATACCAATGCAAATGAACAAGCGTTAAATAAATTGAAACAAGTAATACGAGAATTCCCAGGATCATCAGAAGCCAACCAAGCAGTTGCTACCGCACGTTTAATTTACATAGATTTAAATCGAGTAAATGAATATGTTACTTGGGTAAAAACTTTAGATTTTATCGACGTTTCTAATGCCGATATTGATAATACAGCCTATGAAGCTGCCGAAAAACAATATTTAGAGAACAATACCAATAAAGCAATTACAGCGTTTATAAATTATCTAGAAAAATTTCCAAATGGTTTACATAACGTGCAAGCTCATTTTTATATTGCTCAATTAGAATTTAAAAAAGGAAATCAATCAGCAACAATACCACATTATAAACATGTAAT
Source organism: uncultured Kordia sp. (assembly GCA_964635575.1). Taxonomy (GTDB): domain Bacteria; phylum Bacteroidota; class Bacteroidia; order Flavobacteriales; family Flavobacteriaceae. Next base: position 12,426 of record CAZWNY010000045.1, read on the forward strand.
TAATAAAAACCGTAACGAATTTACAGAACAAGCACTTGCACGTTTGTCGCAAGTATATTTAGAAACAAAAAAGTGGGAACACGCCATAACTATTTTAGAACGTTTAGAGTTAGAAGCCGATTTTTCTCAAAACATAGTGTTTGCACAATCTAATTTAATGAAAGCAAACTATAATTTAGCAAACTATGATAAAGCAGTTTTATATGCCGAAAAAGTAATGCAAAATCCGAAAATCCAAAAAGCAGTAAAAATTGATACACAAGTAACTATTGCACGTTCTGCAATAAAAACAAACCAAGAAGAAAAAGCAAAAAAAATGTATGGCGAAATTCAAAAAATAGCAAAAGGAGCAATTGCAGCAGAAGCATTATACTATGACGCTTATTTTACAAATAAAGCAGGAAATTATATCGAATCGAACACTAAAATACAACAATTAACCCGAAATTATTCAGGTTACAAATACTACGCAGCAAAAAGTCTGTTGCTAATGGCACAAAATTTTTATGCGTTAAATGATGCCTACCAAGCAACTTATGTTTTAGAACGCATAATCGAAATTTTTTCGGATTATAACGATATAAAACAAGAAGCAAAAACCGAATTGCAACGCATAAAAACACAAGAAGCAAAACGGAATTCATCTATAGATATAGAAGTGCAACCTGAAATAAACCCTGAAAAAGAGAATTAATTTTTATCTAAAATAAACATGCAAAAATACATTTTAACCTTACTGTTTATAAGCATTTGTACGCAATTTTCTTTTGCACAAGAAGATCAAAACATAGGAACCGAAGTTGTTAACGTAGTAAAACCATACTCACCATCGGTTTCTGATGCCTTTAAAATAAAAGAAAAACCTGTTGTAAATGACAGTACCGATTTAAAAAAGAAATCAGTAAATTATACGATTTCATCGATTCCTGTTGCCTCTACATTTATTCCTGCTAAAGGGAAATCAGCTAAAGTAAAAAAACAAAAACCTAAAAAATTGTACAATAACTACGCATCATTTGGTATTGGTAATTATTTAAATGTGCTTGCCGATTTTTATGCGACAATACCAATTAATAGAAACGAGAATTTTAACTTAGGACTAAATCATCATTCCACACAAGGAGAAATAAAAGAAGTGCAATTAGATAATAAATTGTATGACACCAATTTAAACGCTACATACAGCAAAAACACTAAAAATTTTAATTATACAATTGGCGGCTTATTTAAACACCAACTATACAATTGGTTTGGTACATCTTATAATTTAACCGATGCTGAACGAGCAAACATTAATCCCGCTCACACGTATTTAACAAGTGGTTTAAATGGTAGTATTACTATGAAAAATTCGGTTTTTAAAAATGCGAATATGGAGTATCGAAGATTCTGGGACAACCAAAACGCTACCGAAAACTATTTAAAAATAACCCCTAACTTTGAGTTTGAAATCGAAAATTATATATTAAATGTACTTACGACTGTTGAGTATTTAGGTGGCGAGTTTAATTTAAAAGCTGCAAATTCAGAGTATAATCATATGCACATTGGCATACAGCCAAATTACGAATATATTTTAAACGATTTAACACTAAACATTGGTTTTGAAAGCGTTTTAGCAATAAATAGTAGTGAAAATGAAACCAACCTTTATGTTTTTCCAAAAATTAATGCAACGTACAATTTAATTGAGAATCATCTTACGTTATTGGCAGGAATAAATGGCGATTTAAACATGAATACATACTACAATTTTGCGCAACAGAATCCTTACCTTTTACCTTTATTGAATATAGAAGATACCAAAAACAATATAAATGCTCATTTTGGATTTACAGGTAATGTTGCCAATACAGTATCTTTTTTTGTTAAAGGGTTTTATAGCGTAGAAAAAGATCGCGCATTATTTACGATGAACCCTGTTAATGATGTAAATTTAGTTACCGAAAATTATTTAAAAGTAAATACGTTTAATGTAATTTATGATGATGTAAATACATTAGGATTTACAGGAAAAATAGAAGCTGAGGTAGTTAAAAATTATAATTTAGGCGTAAGTATAACGTATGAAAATTTTAGTATTGCTAATGAAAACGAAGTATGGAATACCCCAAACCTAACCGCAACAGCATTTGGAAAATTTAAATTTACAGATAAAATTTCAGGAAGAGTTGATGTTTTTTATATTGGAGAACGTAAAGATAGACTACAAAGTAATACCAATTTAGTTGCACCTGCATTAGCTATTTTAGACGATTATTTAGATGTAAACATAAATATTGAATACCAATTAACAAACCGATTTTCTGTTTTTTTAAAAGGAAGAAACTTAGCAAGCGAAAACTATCAACGCTATTTAAGTTATCCTGTACAGCAATTACAAGTTTTAGGAGGAATGACATATAAGTTTGATTTTTAATCAGATATAAAACCCTCTTGAGTTTACAATATTAAAACTGTAATTTTAGATTTATACGTTAGTTTTTGACTGAAAATTATGTAAAAATATTAGGGTTTTCGGGTAATGGTGAAGTTTTATAACGGATTCATTTTAAATAATATAGAGATAACTAAGTAAGTATTGTTATTTTTTTAAAGATTATTTATAAAGATATTTGTCAGTTTTAATTGAAGATATCGTTTAGAAGTTAAGTTAGAGGTCTTTATTGTTTATACATATTGTTGCTCATAAACTTTAATCATTCAGTTTTTTAAAATTAAACATATTTTGTTGCTAACTACTTAACTTGTCATATCAAGTTGTCTACCTTCTTTAAAAGCTTTTTTATCCTTTATAGTTCCAATTGCC
>CAZWNY010000046.1:0-15210 GCA_964635575.1 uncultured Kordia sp.
ACCAACCCATTATGGGAATTTCCTTGATTAAAAATACCAAAAATAATTCAAGAAATGAACTAGGGTTGCGGCACCACAGTTCACGCATCAGACTTAACCAATAACCCAAAAATGCTATATGTTGGCGTTGGTGGCGGCATGGAACTGTTACAATTCTCATATTTTAATCGCACAAAAGGAGGCGTAATTGGGTTAGATGTTGTAGATGAAATGCTAACCGCATCACGCAAAAACTTTAAAATAGCCGAACAAGAAAACGATTGGTTTAAAAGTGAATTTGTCGATTTAAGAAAAGGAGACGCACTAAACCTACCAATTGAAGATAATAGTATAGATGTTGCCGCACAAAACTGCCTATTTAACATTTTTAAAACCGAAGATTTAAAAAAAGCAATTTCCGAAATGTATCGTGTACTTAAACCAAACGGTCGATTAGTAATGAGCGATCCTACTTGCGAGCAACCAATGAACGATGAGTTGCGTAATGACGAACGTTTACGCGCCTTATGTTTAAGTGGAAGTTTACCTATTAATGAATATGTAAAAATGCTTACCGATGCAGGGTTTGGTACTATTGAAATTAGAGCACGTAAAGCATACCGTATTTTAGACCCAAAAAACTACCCAACCGATGAAGTTATTTTTATAGAATCCATAGAAATTGCAGCAATAAAAGACCCTGTTTTACCAGACGGACCTTGTGTTTTTACAGGAAAAGCAGCCATATATTATGGCGATCAAGATTTTTATGATGATAAAAACGGACACATTTTATTAAAAAACCAACCCATTGCTATTTGCGATAAAACCGCAAGTCAGTTTGCCGCCTTAAACCGAGACGATATTTATATTTCCGAATCTACTTGGCATTACACTGGTGGCGGATGTTGCTAATTTATAAAACAAGAGTTCATAAAAAATCGGATGTATTTATTAAATATATCCGATTTTTTTTAAATTAAACTGTGACTTCTTTAAAAACACATATAAGGAAACTCTTTTAATAGTTTTTCCTTTTTTACAGTTAAATTTTTAATAAATTCCTGATGTAATTTGCTATTATAATTAAAAGGGCGATGCGCTAATCCGTTTCGTATAACAGTAACTTCCTTCATAATTTGCAACGTATTTTTATGTAACCAAACTTGCCGAAACTGTTCCCAAATATAATCAATCGCCGTTTCATTAGGATGAAGCATATCCGAAGCATAAAAACGATAATCACGTAACTCATCCATCATAATTTCATAAGCAGGAAAATAAACCACTTTTTTTGTGTTTAATTGATGAATTGCGGAAGCTAAATGCGATTTACTTTGTGTGTTTTCGACAAAGCCATCCTTTAAATGTCGTACAGGAGAAACCGTATATATAATATCAATATCAGAATTTATAGTTTGCAATAACGTATTTATATGCTGAATACTTTCAGAAACTTCAGTTACCGATAAAATAGATTTTTTAAATTCCTGTTGCGGTATTTTATGGCAATTAGCAACCGTTTTATCTGTTTTAAGATGATGATAAACCCATGAAGTACCCAACGTAATTATTAAATGTGTAGTTTCTTTAATTTGCTGATGTGTGTTTTGTAAAATAGCATTTAAGTTATTTACTAAAACCGATGCATTCACATTACTTAAGCTCGAATGTGCATCAAAACAATGATATTGCTCGTTATAAAAAATCAAATCCGTTTCAGTATATTTTTGTTGAAAAACTACACGTTTCACAAACGTTTCAATAGCTTTAGGGTGAAATAATATTCCGAACGGATTTACTGTATATTGAAACTTAAAAAAATCGAATTTTTGTCCAATATTTTTTGAAAAACAAGAACCCAATAGTAATACTTTAGACGTATAATCTATCTGATTACCTTCTAATTGTGGTTGTAAATTCAGTTCTGTTTGTAGTTTCATGTATTGTTTTATATCTAAAACGAAATTATTTTTTGAGAGTTGATTAAATTATAATCGTTTATAAAGCACCCTTTATTGTGGCTTATTTAACATTGCCTGTTTTAACAAATTTCAAGGTTGCAATTCCAAAAAAGCACCTAAAGGCTGTATACAACTTACACACAATGCATTTTCAATAATTTTCATGGGCGTAAAGTAGATTGGGATATGTGTAAATAATTGGTTGTTTCTGACTCAATCCTTTTTGTTTCCGAAAACTCCTTGTTTTATTACCTACAATAATATTCATTATCATTTTAGTATTACAAAAGTACGTTTTTTAAAATTAGTAAAAACAGCAATATATTAGTTTTTTATACAGCTAATTGCTAAGAAGAAATTCGATGAAATAACACTCATTTATTGCATAAGCACTCACAAGCATTTGTTACTATACTTGCCCTTTTCATATATTTTACTGGCATGTAACAACGTTTTAAATTTTTTTATGATAAACAAAGTATTTAATTTTTTAACAACATTGGCTAGTATCGTTGTAATCGTAGGGAATAAAAAAATACACTTTTCCTTTTTTATTAATAACTACTTTTTTGTTAGGTTACCTACCTAAAAAAGCCTCCAAACAAAGCAAATAATACAGCAATTTTAAGTTTTTAAGAAAAATGAACGTAAGTAGCGTATACTATTATAGCATTATTACTGCGATGTTAGGTATTAGGATGTTTCTTTTTTGATAAAAACATTAAATTCGCAAAAAAAACCTATAAGACTTTCTAAATCTTATAGGTTTTTTTATCTTTACAATTATGTTAAAACAATTTTTACAATTCAAACTATCACAAAAATTATCTCCTCAACAAATACAGTTGATGAAGTTAATACAATTGCCAACAGAAGCATTTGAGCAACGTTTAGAGCAAGAGCTAGAAGAAAACCCAGCGTTAGATAAAGGAAAAGAAGAATTAGAAAAAGATGACCTGTTTGACAATGAGCATGAAGAAGCTCCAGAAAGCGACATTGAAGAAATTAATATCGATCATTATATAAGTGATGACGAAACACCAAGCTATAAACTACACGCCAATAATTATAGCGCAGATGATGAAGAAAAAACCATTCCGTATGCAGCAGGAATTACATTTACACAACATTTAACAAGTCAATTAAACACCTTTAGACTAAGTGATCAAGAATATGAAATTGCTCTTTTTTTAGTAGGAAGCATTACCGATAGCGGTTATATTAGACGAGAAATAGAAGACATTGTAGATGATTTAGCATTTACACAAAGTATTTATACCACACCTGAAGAAGTTGAAAAAGTATTAACCACCGTAATTCATAAATTAGAACCCAACGGAGTTGGTGCAAGAAACCTACAAGAGTGTTTACACATCCAACTTAAAAACAAAAAGAAAACCAAAAATGTTACCCACGCAATATTTTTAATAACCGATGGCTTTGATGCATTTAGCAAGAAACATTATAAAAAGCTAATGAAAAAATTTAGTTTTACCGAAGAAGAACTAAAAGATGCTATTTTAGAAATAGAAAAACTAAACCCAAAACCTGGCGGCGGTTATTCAGGAAACAACAAAATTGTAGAACATGTAATACCCGATTTTACAATTAAAATAATAGAAGACGAATTACACCTAAGTTTAAATGGCAGAAATGCACCCGAATTACACGTATCTCGCGAATATAGCAATATGCTTAAAGGCTATAAAGCCACCAAAAAGAAAACCAAAGACCAAAAAGATGCCGTACAGTTTATTAAACAAAAACTAGACGCTGCAAAATGGTTTATAGATGCAATTATACAACGTCAGCAAACACTTATGTTAACTATGAGTTCAATTATGAACTATCAAAAAGAATACTTTTTAACAGGAGACGAAACCAAATTAAAACCCATGATTTTAAAAGATATTGCTGATGAAATAGAAATGGATATTTCTACAATATCTCGTGTTGCAAGTAGTAAATATGTGGACACTCCATACGGTACAAAACTAATTAAAGAATTCTTTTCAGAATCGATGAAAAATAGCGATGGCGAAGATGTTTCGACTCGTGAAATTAAAAAAATATTACAAAATATTATTCATGAAGAAAGCAAAAAGAAACCTTTAACTGACCAAAAATTAGCAATGCATTTAAAAGAAAAAGGATATCCTGTTGCTAGAAGAACCATTGCTAAATATCGTGAACAACTAGACATTCCTGTTGCACGTTTACGTAAAAAAATATAATGCAAAATTTTATTTTAAAAGCAACATCTTATCTTTTTCATCCTTTATTTTTATCCTTTTATGGCGTTTGTATCTATTTTTTAACCACCGTAAAATATTACCCCGATAAATATATACAAGGCAGATTAGTACAAGTTTTTATATTAACCATAATAATTCCGACATTAATATTTAGAGTTTTAAAAAAGCTACAACTCGTTCGCTCATTTATGATGAAAAAAATTAAAGAACGTAAACTCCCCTATTTAATAGCTGTTTTATTAAACGGCTATATTACCTTTTTTATTTTTACTGAAGAACATCCTGAATTGCATTACTTTTTTGCAGCCATTACACTTACTAGTATTAGCTTTTTAGTGCTTAGTTTGCTAAACTATAAAGCAAGTTTACACGCAGGAGCAATGATTGGGATTACCTTATTTACTGCACTTTTGAGCATTCATTATCAACAAAAAACAATACTACTACTAGGTATCTTATTTTTATTAAATGGTTTAGTAATTACCTCAAGACTACATTTAAAAGCACATACCAAAACCGAATTAATAATTGGTTTTATAATAGGAGTAATACCTCATATAGCGATGATGACATATTGGGTGTAAAAACGATTTGTTAGCTGTAATTTAGAAGAAAACTATTGAAGAGCAAAACCTTTTAGAAAGAATTAAAAAACATAAAACATCAATCCAAACTTAATTGTCGACATTTCTATGGGTTCTCCGTTTAACAATGTGTTGTTTTGTAAAAGTGGTGTTAGTCCATAAGACAAATAAAAATTCCAAGTATTCCAACCAAAACTTAAATCTAAATCGGCTTGTAACCTTTGTATGTCTGTAATATTAGTGGTTTTAAAATCACCTAAATCGCCTTTATATTTTACAATATTACTAAAAATATAACCTAGTTTTATACCCGTATAAATGCGCCAAAATTTATGTGATCTAGCCGTAGAAGTTCGCCAACGCAACTGAATTGGTAGCTGAACAATGTGTAAATTCAATTTATTTTTGCTATAATTAGTTATGTTATTGTCTAGTACCGCATACGTAACTGCATTGCCAGTTTCTTTAATTAGTAAATTTTGATTGTATGAATTTGTGGCATACCCAATTCCAAAACCTAACCCAAAATTTCGTTTAGTGTTTAGTGGCACATCTCTTATAAAACCAAATTGAAATCCTCCAGAAAACCCTTGTTGCGATATCGGATCTGGTTTTTTATTTAAAAAATTATATGAAAACCCTATATAAAATTGATCTTCTTTATATTTTAAATCTTCAAAAGGGATACTGTCATTTTTCTTTTCTTGTGCGTATGAAAAGAAATAACAAAAAAAAGATAAATATAAAAATACAGTTTTCATAAACACGAAGATATACTAAAATTGCATAAAATTAAGATAAATTATATCTTAAATATATGTGAATTAGTTTTTAAGGTTAATTTTGATAGTTTAATATAAAGTTCATTAATCAACAACCGCTATATAGGGTTATAAAATATGCTTTTTTAAAAAATATTACGTATTTCTGAATTTACAATTACCTTTAATTGGTTAATAATTTTACTGTTTTAGCTACTATTTTAGTATTCCATAACATCCGATAATGTCCTACATTTTCATAAGGAAACAATGTAGAATTTGCTATTGCTTTATGAATTTTTTCTGAATTTGAAAAAGGAATTACCTTATCGTTTTTATCATGAAATAAATATAAATGATTAAAATTTATTTGAAGCAATTTCTTTTCAGTTGCTATTTCATCTATATTTTCTTGTAGGATTTTATTTGCCTTTTTTATTATTAAAATATAGCTTTTATCGGACAATGAAATCATATTTTTAAATTCTAAAAAAATGTCTTTTAAATAATTTGGAGAAGTTTGAAAAACTAAAGTGTCTATTTTAACATTTAATTCCGACAAACCATAAGCAGTTACTGCGCTTCCGAAGGAATGTGATATAATAGATAAGCTTGTATATTCAGGTAATGAATTAACTATAGTTTTAAATGCATTTTTACACTCAAATACATGGGTTTTTTTTTGTTTAGAAAACGCATGTGCTGGTAAATTAAAACCTATTACGTATTTTCCTCTTTTAGTTAATTCAGATGCAAATTTTAACAAACAACCTACATTAGAATCCCAACCGTGTACCAATAAAACTATGTTTTTTGTTGGCACACCGTAATGATAACAATCTAAACTACCATCACCAAAAGAAATTTTGTGTTTTTTTGCAGTATTGTAAAAAGGAATTTCTCTTTTTCTAATTGATTTTTTTCTAACGGTACAAAATAAATTAAAAGCCTGATTTGCTGCTAATTTAGGGCATGATTTTGAAACAATTTTGAAATACGATTGTATTAGTTTTATCATTTTTTTATTTTTTTACAGTAGCAATTAATTCATTTTTAATAATTGAATTTATCATTTCGCAAATATCATTCATATAAATTGGATTATCCATAATGGTTGTCATAAAAATACCACCTTCTATTAATCCGAAAAATTTCCTAGCATATTGAACCGAATCTACGGTATTCATTTCTTTTTTTTGAATTCCTTCTTCAATAACCTCAGCTATTGCATTTTGCATGTTTTTAATGGTTTTTTTTACTTTCTCTATTAATTTAGGATTTTGGTGGTTTGAATCGACACCAATATTTAAAATAGGACAGCCACCATGTTGTTGAGAAAACTCGTAATAATTTTTATAGAAACCAGATAACGCATAAAGTTTGTTATAACTTATTTTTTCGTTAAAAAATATGTTTCCTATATTTTCAGACAATATTTTTACATTGTACACAAATGCCTTTGTGGCTAAATCTTCCTTGTTTAAAAAATTACCATAAATAGCTCCTTTTGTTAAACCTGTTGCAGTTGTAATATCTTGCATACTGGTGCCAAAATATCCTTTTTTATTAAAAACAGGAGCTGCTATTTTTAAAATATATTCGGTAGTTATTTCTGATTTTTTTTTCACGTAATATTTGAAAAGTTTTTCAAATATACAAAAAACATACCAATTGGTATATTTTTTATTACTTGCGATTAAGTTTGATTATTTGGTCTACACATATATTTGGCTAATTAATGGTTTGTTTGTATTTTTGCTATGTTATAAATTTTTTTAAACTTACCATACTAAAATATAATTTATGCTAACTAAAAAACAAGAGCGATACGATAAAGCATATTTACGAATGGCAACCGAATGGGGAAAACTTTCTCATTGCAAACGTAAACAAGTAGGCGCTATTATTGTAAAAGATAGGATGATAATATCTGACGGGTATAATGGCACGCCAACAAATTTTGAAAATTATTGTGAAGATGATCACGGCTATACTAAATGGTATGTACTACATGCAGAAGCAAATGCTATTTTAAAAGTAGCAGCATCTACCCAATCTTGTCAAGAATCTACATTATATATTACACTTTCGCCTTGTAAAGAATGTAGTAAACTGATACATCAATGTGGTATAAAACGGGTAGTTTATCAACAAAAATATAAAGATGATTCAGGTTTAAAATTTTTAGAAAAAGCAGGAGTTAACACACATTATTTACCAAAAACAGGAAATGAGTAACAAATACATCCCATTAATAGTTGGTGTTGCATTAGCAATTGGTTTTTGGTTAGGCGGATTATTTAACTTTGGAAACACCCAAACATTATCAGTAACATCAAAAAAAAAACAAAAACTCAATAAACTAATTGACTATATTGATTTTGAATATGTAGAAGACATTAATACCGATAGTATTGTTGATGTAACCGTAAATCATATTCTAAAAAACTTAGATCCACATTCGATATATATTCCGAAAAAAAAATTACAAGAAATTACCGAATCCATGAACGGAAGTTTTGTAGGCATTGGAGTCTCTTTTTATATGCGTAATGATACGCTTTCGATTATAAAAACGATACAAAAAGGCCCTTCTGAAAAAGCAGGAATACAAGCAGGAGATAAAATATTAATGGCAAATAAAGATACATTATTTGGTAAAAAACTAACCAATAGTGCGATTATAAAAAAACTTCGAGGCAATCTAAATTCTACCGTAAATTTAACAATATATAGAGCAGCAGACAATAGTACCTTTACGAAAGAAATAACAAGGAAACTGGTGCCTCTAAAAAGTGTAACCGTTGCTTATGCCATAAACGACAGCTTAGGGTATATTAAAATAGATAGGTTTTCAGACACCACGTATAAAGAATTTAAAACAGAATTAAACGCACTTACCAAAAAAGGAATACATTCCTTAATTTTAGATTTAAGAGGTAATCCTGGTGGTTTTTTAGATAGAGCCAATCAAATTATAGATGAATTTTTAGAAAACGATAAGCTTATTATGTTTACTAAAAATAAAAAAGGAAAAATAAAAAAATATTTCGCCACCAAAAAAGGAAGTTTTGAACACGGAAAAGTTTTTGTTTTAATAGATGAAAAATCAGCATCCGCTAGCGAAATAGTTGCAGGAGCTTTACAAGACAACGATAAAGGTACAATTGTAGGAAGACGCTCTTTTGGCAAAGGTTTAGTACAAAAAGAAATGCAACTAGGAGACGGAAGTGCAGTGCGTTTAACAATATCTAAATATTATACACCAACAGGAAGATCCATACAAAAACCATATAAAAACACCTCAAAAAAAAATTATTATAACGAATATATAAATCGATATATTTCAGGTGAATTAACCGACTCTACACATATAAAAATAGTAGATTCGTTAAAATTTACCACACCAAAAGGAAAAACCGTATATGGCGGCGGAGGCATTACTCCTGATATTTTTGTACCTATAGAAACTGATGTTGCTTACACTAAAATAGAATATGCTATTAACAGCATATTGTTAGATAATTACATTTTTAATTATTTAGAAAAAAACAGAAAAAAATTAAATTTAATGTCGGAATCTGATTTTATTGCGAATTACCAAATTACAGATAAAATGGTGCTTTCCTATAAAAATTATTTAAAAAAAATAACAAATAACGAACTAAATATTAAAGAAAACAAATACAATTCCGTTTTAAAAAACGCATTAAAGTCCGCAATAGCAGCTCAAATTTTTAACGATAATGTAGCACATAAAATTAAAATAATAGATGATAAAATGATTGAAAAAATACTAACTCCATAATAAATTATCTCATTTTTAAAAAAAACTTAACGCAAACATTCCGTTTTTTAAATTTTTTATTTGAAATTAAAAAATTTCAGCACAAGCAAACTTATCTTTTAATACGACTCCTTTTTCTGAGTGTTGTACGGTTACTATTTGTTGGTGTGCATCATGCTCTAAAAATAAAAAGTAATTATTGTCTGCAGCTTGTTTTAAAAACTTAGCTTTTTCATCTAAACTTAACAGTGGTCGAGTATCATAACCTGTTATATACGGAATTTTTAAATGCCCTAAAGTGGGCATTAAATCTGCCATAAAACAGATGGTTTTTCCTTTGTATTTTATGTGTGGTATCATTTGTTTTTCGGTGTGTCCGTCTATAAATAACACCCCAAAATTAAGTTCATTTTTTGTTAAAAACCCACTTTTTTGGGTGCTTTTCATAAAATTTAATTGTCCGCTTTCTTGCATAGGCAATAGATTTTCTTTTAAAAAAGATGCTTTTTCACGGTTGTTTGGCTCTATTGCCCATTGCCAATGTTTTTGGTTCGTCCAAAACTTTGCGTTTTTAAATGCAGGTTGGTAATGGGTGCGCTCCTTATTCCACTCAATACTTCCTCCACAATGGTCAAAATGTAAATGCGTCATAAAAACATCCGTAATATCCTCTTTACAAAAACCCTGTTGTTTTAATGATTTTTCTATAGAATGATTTCCCCATTGGTGGTAATATCCAAACCATTTATCAGATTGTTTATTTCCCATTCCTGTATCTATTAATGTAAGTCGGTTTCCGTCTTCAATTAACAAGCAACGTGCGGCAATGTCTATTAAATTATTAGCATCGGAAGGGTTTGTTTTTTGCCAAATAGTTTTTGGTACAACACCAAACATTGCGCCACCATCTAACTTAAAGTTTCCTGCTTCTATTGAGTGTAATTTCATTTTTCTTTTTTACTTTTAGGTTAATACTTCTATAATTTAAAATGGTATAATTGTACTATTTTTAAATGTAAAATAAAAATCTAAAAAGGTAGTTTTTGACATTATGAATTCATTTTAAAACTTACATTTTCTAAACTTTCAGTGGAGCCAACAAGAGTAACAACATCTCCTAAACGTAAACGAGTATATCCATGAGAAATAATCATTTGGTCGTTTCTTTTTATTGAAAGTACAATAACATCTGTTGGAAAGCGTAAATCTCTAAGGGTTAGTCCGTGTATGTCTTTGTTTCTTATTTCTACATCTATAGTGTCTTGACCTTTGTCCATACCTAATAATAATGATGCTGCGTTTGGTGATCGCACTAAATGATCTAACAAACTTACCATTGCTGTTGACGGCTCAATAATTAAAGCTCCAAGTTTATGAAATTTATCGAAATTTTCTCGTTTATTTAAACGTACTACAATATCTCTTGTTCCTACTTCTTCGTAAATGGTTTCTGTTATTAAATAGTTTTCTTCATCTGAAAGCATGCAAACTACTGCGTCTGCCGATTCTAATTTTAATTTTGCAATTTTCTCTTTTAAATCACCATGTATTCCAATAATATCACAATCCTTTATTGTATTGTCAAAGTCTTGATTTACGGCAATAATTTTAGGCACCCAATTGTGGCTTTTTAATTGTTTTGCTAAGGCAATCGACTGACTTTCTAACCCAAATATAACTACGTCTTTTACACCATCAAACGGTGCATTTTCCTTTTTTAAATGACTTTCATTTACCAAGTTTATTGCTAATTTGAATAATGGCGGACCTATTAATTGATTAATTACAATTATAGCAATAACTATAGTTTGAAATTGGTATCCCCATTCAGGAAATTCGTTTGCAATAATAGTGGTTAACCCTAATGCAACACCAGCTTGTGTAATATAAGGCATCCAAGATATCCAAGTATATTCTTTATTATCTTTTGCAGCAATTACTCCAAAAACACCACCTAAAACCATGGTTAGCAAACGTAAAAAGAATAAGGCAATGGCAATCCAAAACACTTCAACTAACGTTTGTAAGGACAACGATGCGCCTGTAAGTGTAAAAAATACAATATAAATAATAGGAGATATTTCTTCTAAAAGCTCTACAAATTCAATTCGGTTTTTGCTATAATTGGTAATGTAAAAACTGGCTATTATACAGATTAATAAAGGTTCTAAAACAATTTCATGATGAAAAATTTGTTCGGTATTATTTTTAACAAATTCGGCAAATATATATACACTCCAACCCAATAGTGTAACTAAAATAGCTTTCGCCTTTTGTGGTATTTGTATAGATAATGGTATTTGTAATATTTTACCGATTAAAATACCCAACATAAACGATATAAACAGTTCAAAAAGTAATATTAATAAAAATACAACACCTATTTTTTCTCCATAAATTATTGCTTTTGCAACAGCAAAACAAATGGAAAAAAGTATAATTACTAGCACATCTTTTACTACAGTAACGCCCATTGCTGTTTTAGTGAATGGTCCGTTTGCTCGCATTTCATTAATTACTGCTATTGCAGAAGACGGTGATCGTGCTACAAAAATTACACCGAACAAAATAGCGACTGCAAACTTTACCGAGTTTGATAACTCTGCCATAAACGGTATTTTATCGGCTACATAGTATACGACTATACTGCTTAAAAAAAAAGTAATTACTAATTGCCCAAAAGTCATCCATTTTATAGCGTTAATACGACTTCTAAGTTCTTTTAAATACAACTCTGATCCCGCAGAAAAAGCAATAATTGCCAAAGCAATATCATTTAAAAAATTTAATTTAGGCAGTGCCGTTTTAGGTATAAAATTTAATACCGAAGAACCCGCAATAATACCTGTAATTATTAAACCTGTAATTAACGGGAATTTTATTTTTTGAAAAGTTTTAGCAATTTGAAAACCAGCAATGGCAACAATAATAAATCCAATTAATAAAACGATAAGCTGGTTGTTCATAAAAATAAGTAATTACAAAAAATTTTAAAACCCTAAATATATAAAAAATATGTTATTGTTTATATATTTATATATTTATATTGTAGTTTGCAACAGTAAAAAAGAACTGAAAATGATAAAAAAAATAGGATTACTATTTTTAATTACAATTTTAATGGCATGCAGTGGAGACGATGATGGTTCGTGTAGTGGTGCATCTTCCGTAAGTGCATCAGCAATATCAGATTTCCAATCTGCTAATACGGAGGCTAATTGTTTAGTTGTAAAAACCGCTTTAGAAAACCAAAGAGATGTTTGTGGAAATTTATCTTCAAGTTTAACAGATACTTTATCTGAATTAAGTTGTAATTAATCGTATAAAAAACATCAAAAATGGTAACATTAGCAGGGATTATTATTTTAGGAATATTAGCTCAATGGGTAGCTTGGAAATTTAAAATACCCGCTATTTTACCACTATTATTAATTGGTTTGTTAGTTGGGCCTATTGCCGCAGAGTTTTTATCGGAAGATGGTAGTAAGTGGATAGAGCCTGTTTGGAATGGAACAACAGGTTTGTTTGCAGGTAAAAGTCTGTTTTATTTTGTTTCTCTTGCCATTAGTATTATTCTTTTTGAAGGTGGTTTAACCTTAAAAATATCCGAAATTAAAAATATCGGCCCGGTAATTAGTAAACTAATAACATTAGGATCTTTAATTACTTTTTTATTAGCGGCGGTTGCTGTTTATTACTTATTTCATTTAAGTTGGCCAATTTCATTTTTATTTTCAGGGCTTATAATTGTTACAGGTCCTACGGTAATTACCCCTATTTTAAGAAACATTCCTCTTAAAAAAGATGTATCCGCAATATTAAAATGGGAAGGTATTTTAATTGACCCAATTGGTGCATTAGTTGCTGTTTTAGTTTTTGAGTTTATTAGTGTTGATGGTGGTGGTGGATTTACTAAAACCGCTTTTATTGAGTTTGGGAAAATTATACTTTTTGGCACTACATTTGGGTTTACTTTTGCCCACTTTATTAATTTTGCAATTAATAAAAAATGGGTGCCACATTACTTACTAAATGTGGTTGCTTTAGCTGCTGTTTTAGGGGTTTTTGTGTTGTCTGATAGTTTTGCGCACGAATCAGGTTTATTAGCTGTTGTTGTTATGGGAATGGTATTAGGGAACTCTAACTCGCCGTATTTAAAAGAGTTATTATACTTTAAAGAATCACTAAGTGTTTTGCTAATATCTATCTTATTTATATTACTATCTGCAAACATGAATATGAGCGAATTATATCTTATTTTTAATTGGAAAACCGCAGTGCTTTTCGCAATAATTGTGTTTATAATTAGACCTATTGGGGTGTTTTTAAGCGCCACAAATTCTTCTTTATTATTTAAAGAAAAATTATTTATTAGTTGGGTTGGTCCGCGTGGTATTGTAGCTGCAGGTATTGCTTCTTTATTTGGCTCTAAATTAGCAGAAGCAGGAGTTGTAGGTGCTGAATATATTACACCTTTAGTGTTTATGGTAGTTTTGGGTACGGTTTTATTAAATGCAACTACTGCTCGTTTATTTGCTAAAGTAATTGGTGTTTTTTTAAAAGAATCTAACGGAATTCTAATTATTGGAGCAAATGAAGTGTCTTGTTTAATCGCAAAATATTTACAAGAAAACGATCGTAATGTAGTTTTGATAGACAACAACCAAATAAATACAAATAAAGCAAAAAAAGAAGGTTTAGAAGCTTTAGATGTTGATATTTATTCTGAGGAATTATTAGATAATATTGAACTAAATGATGTCGGTTATTTAATGGCATTAACAGGTAATAATGATATAAATAAATATGCCCTTGAAAAATTTAAAAATCAATTTGGAGAAAACGGAGCGTTTAGGTTAATTACTAAAGAAGAAATTTTAGATGATAAAAACAACCCTAAAGAAGGTTTATTTAACGACACAGACGATTATAATTCATTAATAGAAACTGTACAAATGTATCCTGAAATTAATGAGGTAAATATAAAAGATGAAACACATTATAATGCGTTAATGGAAGTCTTTAAAATGGATAAAAACAGCATTCCTTTGTTTTTAAAAGATATAGATGGCGATTTAAAAATGATATCTTCATATTATAAAAATAATATCGAAAACACAAAAAACTGGAAGTTGGTATATTTAGGTAAACCTATTAGGTAAATAATACCTTTAAATTTGCAATCTGCAAGTTTCATTATATATGCCTATTTATTTTGTAACATTTTTTTGTTTTACAAAAACCCCAATCGAATTTATATTAGGTAAAAACTGATGATTAAAAGTGTTTAAAACTTGTATCTTATACGTTCCAACCTCATCAAAAACATAATTATTTACCAATATTTGAGTAATATCACAAAGGCTACCCATACAGTTTCCTAGTTCGTTTTTGTTTTTATCAAATAAACGTAAAGTTACAGGTATTTTATCAATTTGATGTAGCGGGTTGGTAATATAAAGCTCCAAAGGAATTTCTGGAAATTGTGAACCATAAACATAGCCCAAACTAAGTGTTATAGTTGCTTTTTGGCTACGTTTATTATCAAAAGAAAAAGTAATAGTTTCTGTTTTATACCATCGATTATTGTTAAAATCCGATTTTTTATACTGCGCTAAATTTTCGTTTTTACACGAAAACAATAATACAGCAAGCATTAAAAAAATGTAAATATGTGCTTTTTTCATAAGGTTATGGGTACGTTTTTATTTAGTAAACGATTAATTTAGTTAAAAAGTATTTAAAATTTTACAACAGGTGTAAATATATAATTGGTTGTTTTTTAACAACAAATATTCAAATTGTTTTTAATAACCCTACAGGCTTTAATATTGTTCCAAAAAAAGAAAAACTCTCAAGAAAAACTAATTCTTGAGAGTT
>CAZWNY010000047.1:0-14748 GCA_964635575.1 uncultured Kordia sp.
CCATAGACCAAATTAGAACTAATAGTCCTATCCTAAAAGAAATGGAAGATAATGGAGAAATAAAAATAGTAGGTGCTATTTATGATATGGACAATGGGAAGGTAGATTGGTTGAAATAAAAACTATCCCTAACAAAATGTAAACGTAATTTCGGGTTTTGTGTTAAATTCAAAATTTACCCTTTTGAGAACAGGTTTAGTGATCAATCCAAAGAGTAAACTGCCTTGAAATCCGAAACTACGCTTACACAAATTACCATACCGTTTAAAAAGAATTACAAAAAAAGAATTCTAAAAATTTTTTAAATTTTTCGTGCCTTTATTTATGAATTATATTAAAGAATTTGTTAGAAAGTAAACCGTTTTAATTCTAAAAACAATAGATTAATTAAAAGCATCAACAAACCCTATTCGGTTTATTGATGCTTTTTTTAATTCATTAAATGTTGTAGGTTTTAAATTATTATTTATTCCACCGTTTCAATTAATATTTCTAATATTTGTATAGCAGCAGCACTAATTTTGGTTCCAGGCCCAAAAACTGCGGTTGCACCAGCATCAAATAAAAATTGATAATCTTGGTGTGGTATTACACCACCAACAATAATCATAATATCTTCTCGCCCATATTTTTTTAGTTCTTCAATTGCTGCAGGTACTAAAGTTTTGTGTCCTGCTGCTAAAGAAGATATTCCTAATATATGTACATCGTTTTCTATTGCTTGTTTAGCTGCTTCTGCTGGAGTTTGGAATAAAGGGCCAATATCTACATCAAAACCTACATCAGCATAACCTGTTGCCACTACTTTTGCACCACGATCGTGTCCGTCCTGCCCCATTTTAGCAATCATAATTCGAGGTCTTCTTCCTTCTAATAGCGCAAATTTATTTGCTAATTGTTTTGCTTTTTCAAACTCCTTATCGTTTTTTATTTCTTTGCTATACACGCCTGTAAATGATTTAATTTCTGCTTTATATCGTCCAAAAACAACTTCTAAAGCATCGGATATTTCTCCTAAAGTTGCTCTTGCTTTTGCTGCTTCAATAGCGAGTGTTAATAAATTTCCAGTTTCTGTTTTTGCTGCTTTGGTTAAGTTTTCTAACGTTATTTTTACTTCGTTATTATTCCTATCCTTTTTAATTTGCGCTAAACGTTTTAATTGAGATTTTCTAACAACGGTATTGTCAACTTCTAAAATATGTAATGGGTCTTCTTTTGCTAATCGATATTTATTTACGCCTATAATAATATCTTGTCCTGAATCTATTCGTGCTTGTTTACGTGCGGCAGCCTCTTCGATTCTCATTTTCGGAATTCCTGCTTCAATAGCTTTAGTCATACCGCCTAATTCTTCTACTTCTTCAATCAAGTCCCATGCTTTATCGGCAATATCTTGAGTTAATTTTTCAACATAATAACTTCCTGCCCATGGATCTACGGTTTTTGTAATTTGTGTTTCTTCCTGTAAATATATTTGTGTATTACGTGCAATACGTGCCGAAAAATCGGTTGGTAATGCAATAGCTTCATCTAATGCATTGGTGTGTAAACTTTGTGTTCCGCCAAATGCCGCTGCAGTAGCTTCAATACATGTTCTGGAAACATTGTTAAACGGATCTTGCTCGGTTAAACTCCATCCGCTAGTTTGACAATGTGTCCGTAATGCTAATGATTTCGGATTTTTTGGGTTAAATTGCTTGACTAATTTAGCCCATAACATTCGGGCAGCTCTCATTTTTGCAATTTCCATAAAATGATTCATTCCTATTGCCCAAAAAAAGGATAAACGAGGAGCAAAAGTATCAATATCCATTCCTGCTGCTAGTCCTTTTCTAATGTATTCCAAACCATCTGCTAATGTATATGCCAATTCAATATCGCAAGTAGCTCCTGCTTCTTGCATGTGATACCCCGAAATACTGATGGAATTAAATTTGGGCATTTTTTCGGATGTGTACTGAAAAATATCAGAAATAATTTTCATTGATGGTGTTGGTGGATAAATATAGGTATTACGCACCATAAATTCTTTTAAAATATCATTTTGTATAGTTCCTGCTAATAATTTTTGATGTATTCCTTGTTCTTGAGCAGCTACAATATAGAATGCTAAAATGGGTAAAACGGCGCCATTCATTGTCATGGAAACGGACATTTTATCTAAAGGTATTTGGTCAAATAATATTTTCATGTCTTCAACCGAATCAATTGCAACACCTGCTTTTCCAACATCTCCAATTACTCGATCGTGGTCAGAGTCATAACCTCTATGCGTTGCTAAATCAAATGCTACGGATAGTCCTTTTTGTCCTGCGGCTAAGTTTCTACGGTAAAATGCGTTACTTTCTTCTGCGGTTGAAAACCCTGCATATTGTCGTATTGTCCAAGGTCTTCTAACGTACATTGTACTATAAGGACCTCTTAGGTGAGGTGCAATACCTGCTCCAAAATTTAAATGGCTTGTAGCTTCAATGTCTTTTTTAGTGTATACTTTTTTTACTATAATGTTTTCGGCGGTTAATAAGGTTTCTGTCTTCAAGTTCTTATTAATTACCGAAAAATCAAGTTTTATATGTTCAAAATTTTTTCTGCTCATGTCAGTTTAAACTACTAAAAATATTAATATTTAATTTAACCATCATTATTTTTATTTGTTATTCTTTTTTTTTAGTATTTAATTTGATTGGTTTTCCTATTTCTAATTTTTTTAGTGCTGGAGCTTTTTTATTAACAGGAGCTAATACAGGAGGGTTTTGTTTGGTAATATATTTTACTTTACTTAAATCGACAGCAAACATTTTTGCATAAAACAAATCCAAAGCAATATACGTCATTAAAACTTTGTCTTTAAGGCTAGTTCGTACTTTTGAATTTCCGTAAATTGCAGTTGCCATTAGTTTTGGGTCTAAACTATTTACTTCTTTTAATGTTTTGAACGTTTGCTTTAATTGAGGGTTAGATATTGAGTTTGCAATGCAGTTTAATAGATTACCGTTATTGTCTAACTGATTTCCGTCCCATATGTTTTGTTGTTTTAATACTTTAAAAATGGTTACTACTTCTTCGGTTAAAAAGTCTTGTATTCTAATATTATTTTGTGCTCTAGCCATAAAGTTTCTAAGAGCAAAATCAATATTAATAATTCTTTTTGGGTTTCTATTTGTATTTGTTGCATTTATAAGTACTGCATTTTCAAAAGCATAATAGGCTTCGGACAATAATTTTTTATCCACATCATCACAGAATATGGTTTCAGGTTTATCGCTATGATTATATGTTTCTAATGTTGTGTTTTCTGTTTTTTTACAGCTAAATAGTGCGACACTAATGGTTAATGTTAAAATTATTTTTTTCATGATTTTTGTTTTTGATGTTATTTATTTTTCGTTTTGCAAGCGTTTTTGTTCTACTTTTTCGGATAATCGTTTGGCTATAATTGGTGCGATTAGTGTTTTACGTGCTTCTTTTTTTACAAAGGGTTGTTTTTGTAAATCATGTTGCATTATGTCTTCTTTATTTGGAAGTTTATTTGTGCCTACTAAAACTAATGTTCCGTCATTAAATTGTTGTTGTTCTTGTGTTGCACTTTCTTTTATTTTTCTTAAAATAGTGCCTGATTTTAATTGTTTTAAAAAGCCACCACTTTTTTCGATTTGTTTAAATATTTCTAGTGCTTTTTCGGCTAATTGTAGTGTAATAGACTCTATATAATAGGCTCCATCTGAAGGGTTATTAACTGCACTAAACATACTTTCATTTTTTAACACTAAAAGCTGATTACGAGCTATCCGATTACCAAATTCATTACTGTTATGATAAATATAATCGTATGGTAAATTACAAATAGTATTGGTGCCTCCTAAAATTGCACTCATACATTCCGTTGTGGTACGCAGCATATTTACGTTGTAATCATAAATGGTTTTGTTACGGGTAGTTGGAAAGCTCAAAACATTGCAAATAGTATTAGTTTCGTATGCTGTTTGTATTGTTTTATATAACAATTTTAAAGCTCTAATTTTTGCAATTTCAAAAAAATAATTAGTACCTGTTGCTGTAATAAATTGTATGTTTGGTAGTTTTTTATCTTTAAAATTATTCAAATACTCATTTGCATGTGCCATTGCGTATGCAAGTTGTTGAACAATAGTAGCTCCTGCGTTTTGATATATACGTGTATCGACACTTAATATATTTGCTGTTGTAAAATTGTTAACTAAATTATTAATTGTTTGATAATCTTCTTTAAAATTACTGTGCCAATTACCTGTTTTTGCTAAATTCCCAATAGGGTCAATGTTTAAATAGCATTTGGACAGTTTTAAAGACAATAATTCGTTTATATTACTTTCTTGTAGATGGTTTAGTAAAAATTGGATTTCAATATTTTGAGTATCAATATTTGTAAGTAATTGTTTAAAATTAACTTCTACATTAATATCAAATACTAAAGATTCTGCTCCTTTTAAAACGGCATCAACAGCTGTTTGGTTAGCCTTTAAAACATTATTTACCTTTATGTACTGTGCAATTTTCCAGGTATTATTACTAATATTAGCTGTTTGTATATTTTCATCTTGATGATAAAAGGGCTTTACGGTAATACCTTCATTGGTTTTCCACAAAAGAGTTTCATTATAATCGGCGCCTTTTAAATCTACTTGGATTTTTTGTTTCCAAATAGCAGATGATACTTCCGAAAATTCATTTCCATTAAATTTACTCATCTGTTTTTTTGTTTTGATATTCTATAATATAAATTTCTTCGTTTTCTTTTTTCATGTAGTATGTTTCACGAGCAAAATTTTCTAAATGTTGAGGGTTGTTTAGTTTTTCAATTGTTTTTTTATCTGTTTCTATTTCTTTTTGATAACGCTCTATTTCTTTTTGTTTTTCATTTAAAATTGTATTTAACTCATGATGAAAAAGTGCAGAGTTATCATCAATAAAAAGCATCCAAACTATAAAAATAAGTAAGGTTATAATGTACGAATTAAGTACATATTTAAAATATTTATGTTGTTTTATTTTTTTATAAGACATTTTTTAGAATCACTAAAAAGGTTAAAAATACGTTTTTTTTAAGCCAATCGTTCGTTAATTATTGTTTTTACAACATTAATACCTACTGTATTGTATTTATTGTTGGGTATTATAATATCTGCGTATTCTTTCGTGGTTTCAATAAATTGCTGATGCATTGGTTTTAAGGTGTTTTGGTAACGCTCTAAAACTTCATTTAAGTTACGACCTCTTTCAGCAATATCTCGTTTTACACGTCTAATTAAGCGTTCATCAGAATCGGCATGTACATAAATTTTAATATCAAACAAATCACGTAAAGCAGGATTGTTAAATATTAAAATTCCCTCTACAATAATTACTTTTTTAGGTGTTGTGGTAATCGTTTTATCAATTCTATTATGTTCTACAAAAGAATAAACAGGTTGCTCAATAGTATGCCCTTTTTTTAATTCTGAAAGATGCGCTATTAGTAAATCAAAGTCAATTGATTTTGGATGATCAAAATTTATTTTTGTACGTTCATCATACGGCAAGTGAGAAGTATCTAAATAATAAGAATCTTGCGAAATTACTGTAATTTCGTTTTCTGAGAGTTCTTCTAAAATTTGTTGCACTACGGTAGTTTTTCCGCTACCAGTACCGCCAGTTATACCTATAATAAGCATCTATTTGTTTTTTACAAAAGTAGCAGATTATTAGTTGTAAAGCAAACCCTAAAAAATAAAAATAAAAAATGTTGCGATATTTATAAAAAGGTATATATTTGCACTCCTAATTTTTAATTTTTTAAGCATGTAATTTTTCGCTATGCGTAATGCTAATTTTTTTTAAATTATACTTAAAAAAACAACTTAATTATTGTTTTTTATTCGGGGTATAGCGTAGCCCGGTTATCGCGCCTCGTTTGGGACGAGGAGGTCGCAGGTTCGAATCCTGCTACCCCGACAAAAAAACCTTTCATTAATAGCAATGAAAGGTTTTTTTATATCCGAAAACCAAAATCAATACTGAATTTTTTTATAATAAATTGTATGGTTGAGTATGGTTTTATTTTTTACATTTGTAATCTCTTAAAACAAAATAATATGTCAGAAAATATAGAAAAAGTAAAATGCCTAATTATTGGGTCAGGACCATCAGGTTATACCGCAGCAATATATGCTGCAAGAGCAAGTATGAGTCCTGTTTTATATGAAGGTTCTCAACCAGGAGGACAATTAACTACAACTAATGAAGTAGAGAACTTTCCTGGATATCCTGACGGAATTACAGGACCTGCAATGATGGAAGAATTGAAAGCACAAGCGGTTCGTTTTGAAACAGATGTAAGATCTGGTTGGGTTACTAAAGTAGATTTTTCAGGAGATATACATAAAGTATGGATTAACGATGATAAAGAAATTCATTGCGAAACGATAATTATTTCAACAGGAGCTACTGCAAAATATTTAGGATTAGAGTCTGAACAAAAATATTTAAAAATGGGAGGAGGAGTTTCAGCTTGTGCCGTTTGTGATGGTTTCTTTTATAAAAAACAGGACGTAATTTTAGTTGGAGCAGGAGATTCTGCCTGTGAAGAAGCACATTATTTATCAAAAATATGTACTAAAGTAACCATGTTAGTTAGGCGAGATGAGTTTAGAGCCTCTAAAATAATGGTAGCAAGAGTCCAAAAAACAAAAAATATCGAAATATTATTTAATACCGAAACTGTAGAAGTTTTAGGAAATGACTATGGAGTTACAGGAGCTCGTGTTAAAAATAAAATTACAGGAGAAGAAAAAGATATTAACGCAACAGGTTTTTTTGTAGCAATTGGACACAAACCAAATACCGATATTTTTAAAAATTATTTAAAATTAGACGAAACAGGATACATTATTAATACACCAGGAACATCTAAAACCAATGTTGCAGGAGTATTTGTTTCAGGAGACGCAGCAGATCACGTATATCGTCAGGCAATTACTGCAGCAGGAACAGGTTGTATGGCTGCATTAGATGCCGAGCGTTATTTAGCAGCTAAAGATTAATAATTAAAAAAATGAGACTTAGGAGAAAGAGTAATGTATAAAACCTTTTTTTTACACTATAAAAACCTCAATTTTGCAATATGAATAAATTTGAAGCCCTATTTTTAGCAATTAAAGAAAGTATTGAAAGAAATGATTTTGTTAAAATAACATTAAGCAAACCTTTAAGTAAACGTAACGAATTAGTAAATGTATATATACGTTATATTCAGTTACAGAACGAAGCTCACTTATCGTTTACCTATCGAAATAAAACCAACGATCAGGTAAAAAATTATAAAATTGAAGAAGTAAACGAAATTTTAGAAGATTTACTACTAAATACATTTCGTTTAGCAACTTTATTTACTTTAAAGGAAGATGTACAAGTTTTTGTGTCTAAAAAAAAAGTAGTTACATTTAACACGAAACACCCAAGTTTTACGAATAAACCACCTGAAGTACACAATCAACCCAAACAACACAAAGTTGTTAATAATGAATATTTAAAACACTTAGGAATTAGTGATGCTAATGGAAATATTGTTCCTAAAATGGCAGACAAATATCGACAAATAAATAAATATTTAGAAATTATAGATGGTTTGGTAAGCACATTAAAGCTGCCAAAACAAATTAATATTGTAGATATGGGATCGGGAAAAGGATATTTAACCTTTGCTTTATATGATTTTTTACACAACCAAAAAGGATTATCAGTTAAAATTACAGGTATTGAGTTGCGTAAAGAATTGGTTAACTATTGTACCGACATTGCTAAAAAATGTAATTTTGAAAATCTTTTTTTTGAATGTAAATCCATACAAGAACATACCGAAAAAACTATTGATATTTTAATTGCATTACACGCATGCGATACCGCTACCGATGACGCAATTTACAAAGGAATAACCTCTAAATCTACGCTAATAATTACCGCACCTTGTTGTCATAAACAAATACGACAACAGTTAAAAGGTAAGGAATTAGAAAACCCTATTTTAAAACATGGTATATTTAAAGAACGTCAGTATGAAATGTTAACAGATACATTAAGAGCTTTATTGATGGATAAAGAACAGTACCAAACTAAAATATTTGAGTTCGTTTCTAACGAGCATACTCGTAAAAACATTATGCTTGTTGGTAAAAAATCATTTAAAAATATCGATAAAAAAGCAATAGAAGCTAAAGTGAATAAGCTTAAAGCTGAGTTTAATGTAACGTCACACTATTTAGAAAAATTGTTGGGATAAAATAAAACGCTTAGAATTTGTTGCCTAACAGAAATTGATGAATTTTAAATTCAAAAAGCATCATTTATTTTACCTTATAAAGTAAAAATTAAGGCTATTTTATATATAAACGAATTTCAACTTTGGTTTTTAATTTAGTTGGCATCAAATTTTAAGGGATACTATTATTTGCTAAAGTTATAATAGCCTTTTTTTTAATACATTAGTTTTTTATCATTCAGAACAAAACAGATACAGATTTTTTTTTAATAGGTTATTTACGGGCAAATAATTTCACATCTTTTTCTGATATTTCTTTTTCTCCTAAAATAATTAAACGCTCTATAACATTGCGTAGTTCTCGGATATTACCTGTCCAATTGTATTCTTTTTGCAATAACTCTATAGCTTTTTTTGAAAATTTCTTTTCGGGCATTCCTTGTTCTGTGGTTATTTTTTTAACAAAATGAGCAATCAATAATGGGATGTCTTCTCTCCTATCGTTTAAAGCAGGAACTTCTATTAATATTACTGCCAAACGATGGTATAAATCTTCTCTAAAATTACCGTTAGCAATTTCTTTTTTCAAGTTTTTATTTGTTGCTGCAACTACACGGACATCTACTTTTATGTCTTTATCGCTACCAACGCGTTGTACTTTTCCTTCCTGTAAGGCGCGTAATACTTTTGCTTGTGCTGGCAAACTCATATCTCCTATTTCATCTAAAAATATAGTTCCTCCGTTTGCGGCTTCAAATTTTCCTGCTCGGTCTTTGTTTGCCGATGTAAATGCACCTTTTACGTGTCCGAACAATTCACTCTCTATTAATTCTGATGGTATTGCGGCGCAGTTTACTTCTATCATTGCTCCTTTTGATCGTTTACTTTTTTCGTGTATCCAATGTGCAACTAATTCTTTTCCTGTTCCGTTTGGTCCTGTAATAAATACTCGTGCTTCTGTAGGTGCTACTTTATCTATTAGGTTTTTAATATACTCAATGGCATCGCTTTTGCCTATCATTTCATATTTTTTAGATACTTTTTTCTTTAGTCGTTTGTTTTCTACAACCAATTCGGTGTTATTTAATGCATTACGCACAGTATTTAATAACCGATTTAAGTCTGGTGGTTTTGAGATGTAATCAAAAGCTCCTAAACGCATTGTTTTTACTGCGGTATCTAAATCGCCATGACCTGAAATCATTACCAATGTAGTTTCGGGTTTTATTTTTTTAGTGGCTTCAAGTACTTCGATACCGTCCATTTTTGGCATTTTTATGTCGCAAATAACTAAGTCATAATCGGTTTTTTTTATCATTTCAAGACCTATTAAACCATTTTCTGCTTCTTCTACTTTGTAGGTTTTATTTTCTTCGGATAATATTTTAGTTAAAACTCTACGTATTGCTGCTTCATCTTCTATAATTAATATTTTGGACATATTTTAGTATATTTATTTTAAAGATGAAAGGTAATAATTATTACGATAATAGCAATTATTTATTTCGATTTTTAGTTGATTATAAAAAATGAACAATAGCTTTATAACCTATAAAATAGATTAATAAATCGTTTGTACTATCATAAAAAAACATTAAAAAGCATTAGGAATAATTTTTTTTTTAGATAAGCTCGGTTATTTTTTATTCATTAAGTTTTTAAAATACCGTTTCTACATAAATCTCTAAACTTTAATAATAATCATTATGAAAATTTTCAATTTCAATTTCATAAGCCGTTTATACATGTAATTCCAAAAGGGTTTCTGTATTTGTGCTTTTAAAAAGTTATACTTGTGGTGGATACTATAAATATCAATTTTTCAACAATATAAAGTGCGAATGCTTGATGCGAAAGCACTATGTTTTGGGTTAAGTATTCGCATTTTAATAATTTTATTCGATTCCGAAATTTGTGTTTGGAATAATACGTGTGTAATAAATACGTATTGAAAATGTCTATATTTTTTTAATCATAAAATAGGCTAGAAAAATAGAAATTCCGTTTTCATTTTTGTGAAAATTGGTGTTTTTAGCTTACAGATAACGGGTTTAACGCATATAAATTTCTCGTTGTGGAAACGGAATTTTAATATTGTTTTCTTTAAATAATTTATCAATTTCAAAACGGATTTCACTTTTGGGTTTGGCCGCTATAAAACTATTTTGCAAGGAAAATATAACTTCAAACTCTAATGCACTATCTGAAAAATTGGTAAATAACACCAAAGGTTCTGGATGTTTTAATACTTCTTTGTTTTTTATAGCAGCCTTTATTAATAGGTTTTTTACGAGTTCTAAATCGCTACCATATGCAACGCCAACACTAACTTTTTCTCTTGTAATTTTACCGTTTTCTGTCCAGTTATATAGTGTATTGGTTAAATATTTATGATTTGGTATAATTAAAACCTTATTATCTATAGTTACAGCACGTGTGGTACGCAATTTAATTTCAGAAACACGACCTACCTTACCTTCTAACTCAATAATATCACCTACATGAACGGATTGATCTATTAATATGAAAATGCCTGAAATAATGTCTTGAAAAAAAGTTTGCAATGCGAACCCAATACCGACTAATAACACTGCCGAGGCGGCAAAAACTGCGGTTACGTTTACACCTATATTGTCAAAAACAATTAACATTACAATTATATATATAAAGTACCGAGCAAAGGTAAAAATAGAGTCAAACTTTAACTTATCTTCTTCTGGCAATCGTTTTATGGCTTTTTTTTTAACTGCCTTAAATATTTGTTTTGTAATTATCAAAAATGCAATTAGTATTAATAAGGTATGAATACTAAAGTGTACACCTTCAGTAATAGTAAAACCGAAATTTAAAAATTTATTTAGTTGTTCCATATTAATATTTTAACCATTTATATAATTCTTTATAAGTTGGTTTTTTACCGTACATTAAAATACCTACTCTATATATTTTAGCTGCAAACCAAACTGTACCAATAAAACTGGCAAATAATATGATTATGGAAATTATCTGTTGCCAAATTGGTACTCCAAACGGAATACGCATTAGCATTACTACTGGTGATGTAAATGGCATGTATGAAAATATTTGCGCAACAATTCCGTGAGGTTCGTCCATTACTGTAAAAAATCCGACATAAATAGCTAACATTAACGGTATCATTATTGGCATCATAAATTGTTGTGTATCGGTTTCATTGTCTACTGCTGCACCAATTGCTGCATATAAGGATGCGTATAATAAAAACCCTCCAATAAAAAAGAGTACAAACATAATTACAAGGTTGGTTATTGGCATTTGGTTTATTTCGAATAAAACTGAGGTTATTTTAGCTTGAAAATCAGAATTTGTGAATGCTTCTTTCATCATTTCTTGTTGTGGGCTTTGCATTTCGGTACTATCTACTCCTAAAAACATGGATACTCCTGTCATTAATAAACTACCAACAAGTACCCAAATTACAAACTGAGTAACACCTGCTAATGAAGTTCCGAAAATTTTTCCTAACATTAATTGCATCGGTTTTACTGACGATATAATAATTTCTATAATTCTGCTGGTTTTTTCTTCAATAATACTACGCATTATCATATTACCATAAATTATAATAAACATAAATAGTAAATATCCTGCTGCTCCGCCAAAAATTAATTTTAAACCTCCACCTAATTTAGATGTTTTTTTACCGTCAAAACTTTCCTGAAGTAAGTCTAATTGAATACGAGATTTTTTTATTTTTGCGATGTCTAACCCGTTTTTTTCTAATTGTAAATCGGTTAGTTTTTTTTCTATTTTACGCTCTAAACTGGTTATTAGTTTTAATGAAGGCGTATCTTTTGAGTAGAAGGTTATTTTAGATGCTAATGTTTTTAAGTCGGTAAAATTTGGTATATACAGCAATCCATATTCACCTCCTTTTTTCACGTTTTCTAATGCTGATTTTACATCAATATTTTCAATAAAATTATAGGTTGTGGATGATTTTGAATCTATAAACAATTCTTTAATTAACCCAGATTCATCTAATACATTTATAACACGTTCTTTGTTTTTATTTAAATTGGTTAAAAATGCGATTAAAGCGAAAGCGGCAACCCCTATTAAAGGAGTTAAAAACGTCATGATTATAAACGATTTGTTTTTGACTTTATTTAAATATTCTCTTTTTATAATTAGTGGTAAATGATTCATCATGCTGTTTATTTATTATGATTTTGTACCGATTGAATAAAAATATCACTGACAGATGGTATAACTTCTGAAAAATGGTTAACCTGACCATGGTTTGCTAAAAAAGCGAATAAATCATTCGGTTTTTCGGTGTTTTCTATTTTAATATTTAATTTTAAATCGTTATTTATTGATTGAAAAGAAGCGTTTGTTATTTCAAATTTATCGGCTAACTTATTTTTTAACTCTTCTTTAGTTGTTGTTGCAATTCCGATTTCAAAGGTATTTGATCTAAAATCTCTTTTAATATCACCTAACTTACCGTCTAAAATTTTGTTAGACTTGTGTATTAGTGCAATATGATCGCATAATTCCTCTACAGATTCCATACGGTGTGTCGAAAAAATTACGGTGGCACCATCGTCTCTTAATTTTAAGATTTCATCTTTAATAAGGTTTGCATTTATAGGGTCAAAACCACTAAATGGTTCGTCAAAAATTAATAATTTAGGATTGTGCAATACGGTAACTACAAACTGTATTTTTTGCGCCATTCCTTTTGATAATTCTTGAATTTTTTTGTTCCACCATCCGTCTATTCCTAAGCGTTCAAACCAATATTCTAAACGTTCTTTTGCTTCTGCTTTAGTAAGTCCTTTTAATTGTGCTAAATATAAACACTGCTCTCCTACTTTCATCGATTTGTATAAACCTCTTTCTTCGGGTAAGTAGCCAATATTTTGTACGTGTTCTGGTTTTAAGGGTTCGCCATCTAAAGTTACTAAACCACTATCTGGCATTGTAATTTGATTAATGATACGTATTAAAGTGGTTTTTCCTGCTCCATTTGGTCCTAAAAGCCCAAATATACTTCCTTTAGGAACGGATAATGTTACATTATTTAATGCTTTATAATCACCAAACGATTTGGTTATGTTTTCTGCTAAAAGAAGATTACTCATAAAAATTGATTTCTTTAGTAAGTGTATGTTTTTCTATTTTTGTTACACTAAGTGTTTAATTATTTTTTTATTGAAAAACAAAAAACAATTCATTATAGTTGTAAATAAGCTATTTATGTATGTTTATTTAATCTTTTAATTTAAGTGTTGGTTTTTCAATAATATAATTTATGTTGTGTTTTACATTAATGTTTTTTGAATTTTCGCTACAAAAAAATATTTTATAATTTAAAGCATCATGAAAACATATCTTTTACTTTGTCAAAAAAGGATTTTTCTCCCAATTTTGGGTTGGGTACAAAATGCTCATGGTCTTGCATTTTTTTAAAGAAATCTTTTTGCTCTTTAGTAAGTTCTTGCGGGGTCCATACATTAATGTGTACTAACAAATCCCCTTTACCATAACCATTAATATTTGGTATTCCTTTGCCTCGTAAACGTAATATTTTACCTGATTGTATACCTGAATCTAATTTTATACGCACTTTACCAGTAACAGTATCTATTTCTTTTGACACCCCTAAAGTTGCTGCTGAAAAGCTAATGTATAAATCGTAATGTAAGTTATCTCCTTCTCGTTGTAGGTTAGGATGTTCTTTTTCTTGTATTACAACTAACAAATCTCCTGGAACGCCATTTCCTGGGGCATCATTCCCTTTATTAGAAACTTTAAGTTGCATTCCATCTACTACTCCAGCAGGTATTTTTACGGATACGGTTTCTTCTACTTGTTTTAAACCATGAGCATCTGTTCCTGGAGCTTTTTTTTCAATTTTCTGCCCAGAACCTCCGCAAGTATTGCAAGTTACTGCGCTTTGCATACGACCTAAAATAGTATTGGTTACGCGCATTACTTGTCCTGCTCCATTACATGTAGTACATGTTGAGTAAGTAGTTCCGGGTACTTGTTTTCTACGTTTTACTTTTATTTTTTTTTCTACTCCGTTTGCTATTTCTTCTAGGGTTAAGTTTAGGTGTACACGTAAATTACTTCCTTTTACTCTGCGTTGTTGTCTGCCGCCACCGCCAAAACCGCCGCCTCCAAAAACATCACCAAACTGGCTAAATATGTCTTCCATATTCATGCCTCCACCTCCAAAACCTCGAAAACCACTTCCATTTCCAGCGTTTCCACCTTCAAAAGCTGCGTGACCTAAACGATCGTATTTTGCTTTTTTATCTTCGTTACTTAATACCTCATAAGCTGCTGCTGCTTCTTTAAATTTCCCTTCAGCACTTGCGTTATCAGGGTTTTTATCTGGATGATATTTTACCGCCATTTTACGGTATGCTTTTTTTATTTCTTGTTTAGTCGCTCCTTTAGAGATTCCTAAAGTTGTGTAATAA
>CAZWNY010000048.1:0-14531 GCA_964635575.1 uncultured Kordia sp.
TCATTCTGTTTTTAATATTAAACTGTCTTCTAAAAAACTACAGCAATTTTAAATGGATACAGAATGTTAGATGTAAAATATAAATTTTAAACGTCACTAATTTACTATGCAAGCATAGTATTTTTATTAAAAATAACAGTATATTAGCGTCCAAAAAACAAACCTATAAAACTATTATCTTATGAATATATTAGTGTGTATCAGTCACGTACCAGACACTACATCAAAAATAAATTTTACTGATGAAAATGCTAAATTTGACAGCAATGGAGTACAATTCGTAATAAATCCAAATGATGAGTTTGGACTCACAAAAGCTATGTTTTTAAAAGAAAAACAAGGAGCAACAATAACCGTAGTAAATATTGGAGGCACAGAAACCGAACCAACACTTCGTAAAGCATTAGCCATTGGAGCAGATAGCGCTATTAGGGTAAACGCAGAAGCAACAGATGGTTTGTTTGTTGCCAAACAACTAGCCGAAGTTATAAAAAATGGTAATTACGACTTAGTAATTGCAGGAAAAGAATCGTTAGATTATAATGGTGGTATGGTACCTGGTATGTTAGCAAGTTTTGCAAATTACAACTTTGTAAACAACTGCATTTCTTTAGAAATTGACGGAACTAACGCAAAAGCAATTAGAGAGGTTGATGGCGGAACAGAAACCATAGCAACTACATTACCTTTGGTAGTAGGCGGACAAAAAGGGCTAGTTCAAGAAAGTGAACTACGCATACCCAATATGAGAGGTATTATGATGGCTCGTAAAAAACCACTAACCGTAGTAGATGCTATTGCTGTTAATGCCGAAACTAAAACGATACGTTTCTCTAAACCTACAGAAAAAGGAGCTTGTAAAATAATTGACGCAAATAATTTAGATGAGCTAATCAATTTATTACATACCGAAGCCAAGGTAATCTAAGAAAAAATGATTTTTAATCATTTAATTTTTTAATCATTCTAATTCAAAAAAAATGTCAGTTTTAATATTCGCCGAATCAAACAACGGAAAATTCAATAAAGCAACCCAAGAAGTTGCAGCATACGCAAAAGAAATTGCAAACACATTAAACACCAGTTTAACCGCAGTTGCAATAAATGCAAACGATACATCTACTATTTCTCAGTATGGAGTAGATAAAATATTATCCGTAAACAACACTAATTTAGAAAAATTTAACGCAAAAGCATACGCAGCAGTTATAGAAGCTGCAGTAAAAAAAGAAAACGCAACAATTATTGTATTTTCATCCGCTACCGACAGCAAACATGTATCTGCATTAACCGCAGCCAACCTAAACGCAGGATTTGTATCCAACGCAGTAGCATTACCTGAAAGCACATCTCCTTTTATCGTAAAAAGAAGTGTTTTTTCAAACAAAGCATTTAGCAACACCGAAATTACAAGTTCAATTAAAGTAATTGCATTATCTAAAAACGCATACGGATTAAAAGAAAATACGGTAAACACTGTTGAAGAAGATTTTAATCCAACTATAAATGATGAATTTTTAACTACCAAGGTAGAGGCTGAAGAAAAAACAACAGGCACAATAACCATAGCAGATGCTGAAATCGTAGTTTCGGCAGGCAGAGGCTTAAAAGGCCCTGAAAACTGGGGAATGATAGAGGAATTAGCTTCTATTTTAGGAGCTGCAACAGCTTGCTCTAAACCAGTATCTGACTTAGGATGGCGACCACACAATGAGCATGTTGGACAAACAGGAAAGCCCGTAGCCGCAAACCTATATATTGCAATTGGAATTTCTGGAGCAATACAACATTTAGCAGGCGTAAGCGCATCTAAAGTAAAAGTAGTTATTAATACCGATGCTGAAGCTCCATTTTTTAAAGCAGCTGATTACGGCGTTATTGGTGATGCTTTTGAAGTTGTGCCTTCTTTAATTGAAAAATTAAAAACTTTTAAGACACAAAACTCATAATTTTTTATAAATTGTACCCATAAAAAGGGCTACCTAAATTTTTGACAACAATAAAGTCCTAAAAAATTAAGATAGCCCTTTTTTAATACAAATTAACGTCCAAAAGAAATAATCATTAGATGTTTCGTACATTTTTTTGAAAATACAAATGTGTAACTTGTTTTGCAACAATAATTTTAAAATTTTGAAAAATAATTAATGAGTTTAGTTCGATTAAATATAAAAGGAATTTCTTATAGTCAAACCCAAAACGGAGCATACGCTTTAATTTTAAATGAGGTAGATGGCGACCGTAAATTACCTATTGTAATTGGAGCTTTTGAAGCACAATCAATAGCGATAGCTTTAGAAAAAGAAATACAACCACCCAGACCACTTACTCACGATTTATTTAAAAGTTTTTCTGATCGATTTTTAATTCATGTAAAACAGGTAATTATACACAAATTAGTAGATGGTATTTTTTATTCCAGCCTAATTTGTGAACGTGACGGAATTGAAGAAATTATTGACGCTCGTACCTCAGATGCAATTGCATTAGCATTACGATTTCAATCTCCTATTTTTACCTATAAAAACATTTTAGACAAAGCGGGTGTTCATTTAAACCTACCTAAAGATACTGAATCTACAAAAAAAGTAATAGATGATGTTTTAGGAGATGTTGTTTTTGAAGAAGACACCAAAGAAGACCAAGCAATAAAGCAAAGCAGTCAACTTTCACACATATCCTTACAAAAACTAAACACCTTGCTAAAAGAAGCTGTAGAAAATGAAAATTACGAAAATGCAGCAAAAATTAGGGACGAAATTTCAAAAAGAGAAGCATAAAGTCTTATGAAAAATACAATTACCATTATAGCTCTATTATTTACAACCTTATTATTTGGTCAAGAAACAGAAGTTGTAAACACTGTCGTTGTAAAAACTACAAATGCCATAAAACTAAGCGAAGGATTTTCATTAAACAGCTTATGGAGAGGCGTTTTAGGAATGGTTAGTTTGCTTTTTATAGCTTATTTATTCAGTAATAATAAAAAAGGAATTAACTGGAAAACTGTTGGGATCGGACTAGCATTTCAACTAATAATAGCAATTGGCGTATTACAAGTTCCTTTTATACAAACCATATTTGAAGGTATTGGACAAATATTCATCAGCACATTAGACTTTACCCGTTCTGGTAGCGAATTTTTATTCGGCAACTTTATGAATATAAAAACCTACGGATTTATTTTTGCTTTTCAAGTACTGCCAACCATTTTATTTTTTTCGGCACTAACTTCTATCCTATTCTATTTAGGAATCATTCAGAAATTAGTAAAAATAATGGCATTAGTTTTAAGTAAAATTTTAGGAATTTCTGGGGCAGAAAGTTTATCGGTTGCAGGAAACATATTTTTAGGACAAACCGAAGCTCCTTTACTTATTAAAGCTTATTTAGAAAAAATGAATAAGTCGGAAATGCTTTTAGTAATGATTGGTGGTATGGCAACAGTAGCAGGAGCAGTTTTAGCAGCATATATTGGGTTTCTTGGCGGAGATGACCCTGTATTAAGATTAGTCTATGCAAAACATTTATTAGCCGCATCCGTAATGGCAGCACCAGGGGCTATTGTCATTTCAAAAATATTATACCCACAAATGGAAACTGTTAATACAGATGTAAAAGTATCATCCGAAAAAATAGGATCAAACTTTTTAGACGCCATAGCAAACGGCACTACAGAAGGCTTAAAACTAGCCGTAAACGTAGGCGCAATGTTACTAGTTTTTGTAGCTTTTATTGCCATGATAAATGGAGTTTTAGGCTGGATTGGCGATGTAACTACATTTAACGATTGGATGACAGGAAACACACCATATCCAAAATTATCGTTAGAAGCTATTTTAGGAACTATTTTTGCACCATTAATGTGGTTAATTGGCATCGCAAAAGAAGACATGATGATGATGGGACAACTATTAGGCATTAAACTTGCGGCAAGTGAATTTGTAGGATACATACAATTAGCAGAACTAAAAGATGTAACCAATGTAACTCATTTAACCTATGAAAAATCGGTAATTATGGCAACCTATATGCTATGTGGTTTTGCAAACTTTGCGTCTATTGGAATACAAATTGGAGGCATCGGATCATTAGCTCCTGGACAACGAAAAACATTGTCAGAATTAGGAATAAAAGCCTTAATAGGAGGAACAATAGCCTCTTTAATTTCAGCAACTATTGCAGGGATGATTATTGGTTAATTAATAATATATTAAAAGCTTTATATCTTGTTAGGTAAAAGTTTTTTTATTTTTACAATATTATATAATAAATAAAGTTTATTCCCTTCGGGAAGACCAAATAGTGGGATTATGAAACAATACTTAGATTTAGTGCAACACGTTTTAAAAAACGGAAACGAAAAAGGAGACCGCACAGGTACCGGAACTAAAAGTGTATTTGGCTATCAAATGCGATTTGATTTAAGTGAAGGTTTTCCGATGGTAACCACTAAAAAATTACACTTAAAATCAATAATCTACGAATTACTTTGGTTTATAAAAGGAGATACCAATATTAAATATTTACAAGAAAATGGAGTTAAAATATGGGATGCTTGGGCAGATGAAAACGGAGATTTAGGCCCTGTTTACGGACACCAATGGCGCAATTGGAATAGCGATGATATTGACCAATTGCAAAATGTAATTACTACCATAAAAAACAACCCAGACAGTAGACGCATGATGGTCAGCGCTTGGAACCCTTCTGTTTTACCAGACACATCAATTTCCTTTAGTGAAAACGTAGCTAATAATAAAGCGGCTTTACCGCCATGTCATGCCTTTTTTCAGTTTTATGTGGCAGACGGAAAGTTGTCTTGTCAGCTATACCAACGCAGTGCCGATATTTTTTTAGGCGTACCTTTTAATATCGCCTCATACGCATTATTTACAATGATGATTGCGCAAGTTTGTGGCTTAGAAGCTGGCGATTTTATTCATACTTTTGGCGATGCACATATTTATAACAATCACCAAGAACAATTTAAATTACAATTATCTCGTAAACCTAGAGCTTTGCCAACCATAAAAATAAACCCAAAAATCACTAATATTGAAAATTTTAAATACGAAGATTTTGAATTAATAAACTACAATCCACATCCTATCATTAAAGGTAAAGTAGCGATATAATCATAAGGCGATAGGCAAATACTCTAATCAAAATTTAATATTGAAATACTAAAACTAACTGTGAAACAAAACATTACCATTATAGTAGCAGTTGCTAAAAACAATGAATTAGGGAAGAACAACCAACTCATTTGGCATTTAAGCAACGACCTTAAGCGATTTAAACGATTAACCTCTGGGCACGCCATTATTATGGGGCGTAAAACTTTTGAAAGCTTCCCTAAAGCATTACCAAACAGAACTAATATTGTAATTACTAGAGACAAAAATTACATCGCAAAAAATGCAGTAGTTGTACATTCACTAACTCAAGCATTAAATATTGCTAAAAATGACAAACAGCCTTTTATTATTGGTGGTGGCGAAATTTATCGTTTAGGGTTAATTATTGCAAATACTATTGAGCTTACTCGTGTACATTATAGCTTTGATGCAGACACTTTTTTCCCTGAATTAAGTGATAAATGGAAAGAAATACACCGAGAAGAATGTAAAAAAGACGAAAAACATAAATATGACTATACCTATTTAACGTACACTCGTAGCTAATTATTTAATTCTTTAAACACATCACGCATGAAATGATGTTATGCTAACATTTCGGGCATGCTCTGATTTTTAAGGTAATTCCGTGTAATTATATTGAAATAATTTTGAGATAATATTTTAAAAATTAAACGATACTCAACCTTTCTTTTAGTGCTAACCTGACATGGCTACAAAAAAGTTATATAATTAGCTTATTAAGTACTTAAAAATAGGAGATATTCATTACTTTTGCAGTTCTGTAAATTCAGATAATAAATAAACTATGGGTAATATTGTTGCTATTGTTGGAAGACCAAATGTAGGAAAATCTACACTTTTTAATCGTTTAATACAAAAACGAGAAGCTATTATTGATTCCGAAAGTGGTGTAACTCGTGATCGTCATTACGGAAAATCTGACTGGAATGGTCAAGATTTTTCAGTAATTGATACTGGCGGCTATGTAGTTGGAAGTGATGATGTTTTTGAAGCAGAAATTGATAAACAAGTCGAACTTGCTATTGATGAAGCAGATGCTATTATTTTTATGGTAGATGTAACTACTGGAATTACGGGCATGGACGAAGAGGTCGCCGATTTACTAAGACGTGTAAATAAACCTATTTTATTAGCCGTAAACAAGGTAGATTCTGCAAACAGAATGAATG
Organism: uncultured Kordia sp.; assembly: GCA_964635575.1. Classification (GTDB taxonomy): domain Bacteria; phylum Bacteroidota; class Bacteroidia; order Flavobacteriales; family Flavobacteriaceae. The sequence goes on from CAZWNY010000048.1 coordinate 6,335, forward strand.
ACGCAGCAGAATTTTATGCACTAGGTTTAGGAGAATATTATCCATTAGCAAGTATTAGTGGTAGCGGAACAGGAGAATTGTTAGACGCCTTAATTGAAGTATTGCCAAAAATTGAAGATGAAGAACAAAGCGATTTACCTCGTTTTGCAGTAGTTGGACGCCCAAACGCAGGAAAATCATCATTTATAAATGCTTTAATTGGCGAAGAAAGGTACATTGTAACCGATATTCCTGGCACAACTAGAGATTCTATTGACACCAAATACAATCGTTTTGGGTTTGAATTTAATTTAGTAGATACCGCAGGAATACGCCGTAAAGCAAAAGTAAAAGAAGATTTGGAATTTTATTCCGTAATGCGATCAGTACGTGCTATTGAACACAGTGATGTTTGTTTAGTGGTTGTAGATGCTACAAGAGGTTTTGACTCGCAAGTACAAAATATTTTTTGGTTAGCCGAAAAAAATAGTAAAGGTGTTGTGATTTTAGTAAACAAATGGGACTTAATAACTGACAAAGAAACCAATACCATGAAGTCTTTTGAAAAACAAATTAAAACACAAATTGAACCATTTACAGATGTACCTATTGTATTTGTTTCCGCATTAACTAAACAACGTATTTATAAAGCCATTGAAACCGCAGTAACCGTTTTCAAAAATAGAAGTAATAAAATATCTACTAGTAAGTTTAATGATGTAATGCTACCTATTATTGAGCGCACATCACCTCCTGGATATAAAGGTAAGTTTATAAAAATTAAATACTGCATGCAATTACCTACAAAAACGCCTCAGTTTGTATTTTTCTGTAATTTACCGCAATATATTAGAGATGGCTACCGCAGGTTTATCGAAAATCAGCTACGTGAACATTATGATTTTTCTGGTGTTCCAATTAAAATATACTTTAGAAAAAAATAGATAGTAATAAGCAAACTATTTTATAATTTTATTTTATAGTTTGCCTAATGCGAGCATCAACTTATAATTAAATAAGTTCTAAAATACGTTCTAAAGCCATTCCTCTAGAGCCTTTTATTAAGATAGAACTATTTTTTTCTACAGTTTTAAAAGCAACTTTAAAATCAGAAAAATCAGTGAACACTTGCATGTTTTCATAAATATTTACGTTGCTAAAATGTGCTCCTAAAAGGTAAACAGCATTAATATCAGATTTTTGTAAATAATCTACAATACTTTGGTGTTCTGTATTACTGTTGGAGCCTAACTCAAACATATCGCCCAAAAACACTACTTTATTGTCTGTTTTTAAAGCGTTAAAGTTTTCAAGTGCCGCCAACATACTGGTTGGATTTGCATTATATGCATCTAAAATAATATCGTTTCCATTTTTTTTAATTATTTGCGAACGATTATTAGTAGGTACATAACCTTCAATCGCATTTTTAATCGCATTATCTGGCACATTAAAATAGTTGCCAATTGCAATTGAAGCCGCTATATTGCTAAAATTATAGTTGCCAATTAAATTACTTTTAATCTCTAATTGGTTGTAAACTACTATTACATTCGGACTTGCTGAAATAAATTCTATTTTTACATCGGCATTTTTAATTTCCGAAAATGTAATTTGCTTTATATTTTTAGCTTGTTTTAATTGCATACTATTGTCTGCATTTACAAAAGCCACTTTTTGATGTGTTTTTAAATAATTATATAATTCGCTCTTTGCTTTTATTACACCTTCTAAGCTTCCAAAACCTTCTAAATGTGCTTTTCCAAAATTAGTGATATATCCAAAATTAGGGTTTGCGATATTTGATAATAATTCTATTTCTTTATGATGATTAGCTCCCATTTCTATAATTCCAATCTCCGTTTTTTTTGTCATATTAAGAAGTGTTAAAGGCACACCTATATGATTATTTAAATTTCCAATAGTTGCAGTAGTATTGTATTTTTTTAACAACACAGCGTTTATTAATTCTTTTGTTGTGGTTTTACCGTTACTACCAGTTAGTGCTATTATTGAAACTTTTAATTCATTTCTGTGATGCTTTGCTAGTTGTTGCAACGTCTTTAGTGTGTTTTTCACTAAAACAGTATTTTTTGCACTAAAACTCTCATCATCTATAATTGAAGTTATCGCTCCTTTTTTAAGCGCTTGCAGTGCAAATTTATTACCATTAAAATTATCTCCACTCAAAGCGAAAAACAAATTTCCTTTTTGCACAGTTCGACTATCTGTACTAATTCCTGTACTGTTTTTAAAAAGTGTATAAATTTTAGCTTGCATATAACAGTTGTTTTTTTAACAATAAAAAGCCCTAAAAATAGGGCTTTTATATTTATTTTAAAAATCTTATTTTTCTCTATCTAACAGATTTTCTAGGTCCTTTTGTTTTAGAACCAACTCTAGACATTGCACATCTAAACCCAATATAAGAAGTTGCCATATCTTGTGGATAAAATCTTCTTTCAGCAGGACCTAACCAATATGCTCTATCTTTCCAAGACCCACCTTTATATACTCTGATTTGATCATTAATTAAACTAGTTCTACTGTTTGAGTTATCATATGTTTTTGTCATATTACCTAAAGAATCTATTTCAATTTTATGTTTAGGCGAGTTGTACATCGCTGCTGAATCTTCTGACTCACTTCCTTCATCATCGCCGTCATTACTTCTATCAAAATTTCTTAACGAAGCTTTATCTCCATCTCTAAAGTTAATATTATTTGATTTATTAAAATTTGTACGCAAATACGTTTCATTTTCATCTACAGGAACCTGTACAATTTGCCCCGGCAAACCTATAGCTATAAACTTACCAGTCGACAATGTATCATAAATAATAGAATCCTGAGTTACTAATACTATTTTACCATCTTCTCCTATTTTATTTTTAGTATATACATTTCCTCTATAATAATTAAAGTCATTATATTCATCATCTATTATTGGACGATATACATCGGCAACCCATTCGGCAGCATTACCTGCCATATCGTATAATCCATAATCATTTGGTGGATAAAACTTTACTTCTTGTGTAATATCTGCTCCATCATCAGACCACCCTGGAATACCTCCATAATCACCATCTCCTTGCTTAAAGTTCGCCATTTGATCTCCTCTTGTTGCTCTCTTTCCAGACCTTGTGTATCGTCCGACCCATGGATATTTTTTTCTACCTCTAATAATATTATAATTTCTTAATTCTGATGCCGATGAAGCTGCAAATTCCCACTCCGCCTCTGTAGGTAGTCTATAATCTGGTTGCATAATCCCCGAAGACCTTGTTGCGTAAATATTTATAGGATTGCCTTCAGCATCTGTCATTTGGTTTCTAACCTTTTTACTTCCACCTTTTAAAATTTCTTCATTCCCTCCATAACTAGATGTTGGAGAATTAATATAGGTATTTGTACTAAAATTACTATCTGCTGATACATCTGTAAGTTTAGCTCCTTCTTTTAGGTATCCGTTTCTTTCTAAAGACAGTTCATTTACACGATCCGTTCTCCATACACAAAATTGATTTGCCTGTACCCAACTTACTCCAACTACTGGATAGTTTTGATACGCAGGATGACGCAAATATTCATTAACCATTACTTCATTAAAACCTAATCGATTTCTCCAAACTAAAGTATCTGGAACAAGACCGTTATAAATTACTTTGAAATTTTCATTTTCTGGAGGATATACTTTTTTAGTCCAATCTAAGTACTCTAAGTACATTATATTGGTTACCTCAGTTTCGTCCATATAAAAAGACTGTATGTGTTGTTGGTTAGGTGAATTATTCCAGTCACGCATTGGATCATCTTTTACTTTTCCTTTTATAAAAGTACCTCCTTCAATAAAAACCAAACCTGGCGCTGTTTCTTGCTCTCTATAATCGGTATTATATTGAAAACCACCATCTGCAGAGTTGATTGCCCAACCTGTAGCCCTTGAGCCACCTTTGTTACTTTTTTTACAACTTATAGTTGTGCTAAAAATAGTTAAAAATATTAAGATTTTGAGGACTAAGTTATTTTTCATGTTTTATTCTTAAATTAATTAAAAAATATAAGGTTAGGGCGTGCAATATAATAAATATAGATTATAATGCAATATTTTTATTAAAAACTTTACACAATCGAACACTCTAAAACTGTTTAACAGCATATTTAATGATTATATTGCTTACTTTTGTAAAAACTACATACATACTAAAATTAAACCATACACGTTTATATAAATATGAAATTAAAACACATAACTATTGTTAGTCTTCTATACTTAACATCCTATTCAGGGTTGTCTCAAGAAAAACAATTTAAATTATCTTGGAACAATACAACTCTTACTACGCATCAACCTAAAATACACGGATTTCAAGCAGAAAACTTTACATACAATGATGCATTAAAAACAGCAACTTTTGAGGCGCATTTTAAGACTACTAATTATGTGTCCGAAAAAGATATTAAAATTAGCTCGGTTAACTATGAAGCCATTTCCATGCAACAACTAAAAAACTATAACACAAACTTAATTACTAATAGCTTAAATTTAAAAATAAAAAATACGACTGCTCGTGGCAAAAAAGGAGTATATGTTTCTTTTAATCCTATTATAAAAAAAAACGGTAAATTTAAAAAGGTAACTACTGTAAACGTATTATTTACTCAAGATGCAAGTTACACACAACGCAATTTTAAAACACCTCCTCCAGCAACATCAAATTCCGTTTTAACCAACGGACAATGGTATAAGTTTTACATTACGAAAACGGGTGTTTTTAAACTAAATAAAAACTTTTTTTCATCCTTAGGCATAAATACAAACAATGTTGACCCTCGTAAAATTCGCCTTTTTGGCAACGGAGGAAAAGCAATACCTCTTGCTAATTCCGATGTAAATGAGTTTGACGTTACCGAGAACGCTGTGAAATTTATAGGTGAAAATGACGGTTCATTAGATAATGATGATCACTTATTATTTTATGGTGAAAGCAGCAACGGATTAGATACCGTAAACAAAACACACATCAATCCGTACACCGATAAAACGTACTATTATATTAATATAGGCACAGACTCAGGAAAACGAATAACCTCATTAATTGAACCTTCAGGAGCCGCAACCACAACACTTACTACCTTTAATGAGTATCAATATCACGAAGCAGATAACATTAATATACTTCGTTTAGGAAAACAATGGTTTGGAGAGCAATTTGAAGTAAACAATACACAGTCTTTTTCTTTTAAATTTCCACGTGTAGTTACAACACAACCTATACATGTCAAAATGGTCTCCGCAGGATTAGCCACTAACCCTACATTTATGGAAACAACTCTAAATGGCAACAATATTTTTACAACAAGTTATTTACCTATTTCGTCCTTTACCTTAGCCAACGTACAAACTCAAACAATTAATACTACCGTAAACAATGAAAATATAAACATCACTTTAAACTACAACAACAACGGGAATCCTAACGCTAATGCATACTTAGACTACCTTGCAATTACAACAACATCCTATTTAACCTCTTTAGGCAAACAATTTGCTTTTCAAAACAATAGCACAAATACACTTACAGGGATTGGAGAGTATCACATCAGCAATGCCTCTTCTGTGCAAGAAGTATGGGACATTACTGACAAATACAACATTACTACCAAAGAAAACAGCAACGCTACAATTTTTTATTTTAAAGCAAATATGGGAGAAGTCAGAAAATACATTGCAGTAGATTCTGACTTTTATACACCTACCATAGACAACACTCATGTAGGTAACCTTAATTTAAAAGGAACTATCTTTTTAGACGACAATGGAGTATTAGAAGATATAGATTACTTAATAATTACTCCATCTATATTTAAAAGTCAAGCTCAAAATTTAGCTCAAATTAATAAACAATATAACGGACTTAGAGTTCGAGTAGTAACACTTTCTGATATTTACAGAGAGTTTAACACCAGCAACCCAGACATTGGAGCAATTAGAAATTTTATCCGATATGTATATGCTAATGGTGCAACTGATAAATTAAAATATGTCTGTTTGTTTGGTGACGCTTCCTTTGACATGAAAGAAAGAACACCCAATAACACCAACTTCATACCATCATTTCATACATATTCTAGTAATAGCTTAATATCTTCTTACATTTCAGATGATTACTTCGGGATGTTAGACGACACTGAAGGCGCTATGCCTCCATCAGACAAACTAGACATTGCAATAGGGCGAATAATAGCTTCCAACACACAAGAAGCAACACAAATGGTAACCAAAACTCGTCAATATTACGAAAACGAATCTTATGGGAAATGGCGTAATAAAGTAATGATTATTTCAGACGACGTAGATGATGCTTGGGAAGAAGTATTACAGTCAGACTTAGATGCACTTGCAGATGACATTACCAACAATAAACCATTTATAAATATGATTAAAATACATACTGATGCATTTAATCAACAAAACTCCGCAGGTAGTGAATTATATCCTGAAGCAACACAAACCATTTTAAATAATTTGGATTCTGGAGTTTTAGTAGCTAGTTTTTTCGGACATGGAGGAGAAGACGGCTTAGCAGACGAACGTATCTTTCAAAAAAACCACGCAGAAAATTTAACTAATATTTGCAGATACAACACCTTTATAACCATAACCTGTGAGTTCACAAGGTTTGACAATCCATACCGCTTAACTGCTGGAGAAATACTATACCAAAACCCAACAGGCGGATCGATATCTTTACTCACAACCACAAGACAAATATTTGTGTTTTTAGGAATATCTATAAACAACATAGTAACAAAGTACTTATTTGACTTTGACAATACGGGTTATGTAAGTAACGCAGAAGCATTACGATTAGCAAAAAATGACATTTCATCTGGTTTGCGCAGAGTCGTTTTTTCTATTGGAGACCCTGCCTTAAAACTAGCAATACCAAAACCAGAAGTTCGATTAACTAAAATTAACGACATACCAATTACCGACCCAAATGTAAGTGCATTAGAAGCACTAGGAAGAGTGAAAATAACAGGCGAAGTAGTAGATGGCTCTGGAAATCTACTAACTAACTACAACGGCTTATTATCTACTGTTATCTTTGACAAAAACCAAAACCGATCTACTTTAGCCAATGACGGAACTACCAATTCTAGCGGATTAATTGTTCTAAATTACAGCAGTTTAGGAGAAACCATATTTAGAGGACAAGCAACAGTAACAAACGGTATTTTTGAATTTGAATTTGTCGTACCAAGAGACATCTTAATTCCTGTAGGAAATGGACGCATCAGTTTTTACACTAAAAAAACAGGTGAGTTAACAGACCAAACAGGATACAACAATATCTTAAAAGTAGGAGGTTTAAACACCAATGCACCCGCAGATAATTTACCACCCGAAGTAATGGCGTGGATGAATGATGAAAGTTTTGTCTCTGGCGGAACCACCAACGAATCACCATTACTATTATTAAAAATGAATGATGACAACGGAATTAATACAGCAAGTGGCATTGGACATGATATTACAGCTATTTTAGACGAAGATGAAGTTAATCCAATAATTTTAAATGATAATTATGAAACCGAACCTGACGATTTTACAAAAGGAAAATTAAGCTATCAATTTAGAGATTTAAAAGATGGCTTACACACCTTATCCATAAAAGTTTGGGACACCTACAATAACTCTGCAACTACCGAAATACAATTTATTGTTGTAAATCAAAATAGTAAATTGGTTTTAGAAAAAGTATTAAACTACCCAAATCCATTTGTAAACTACACCGAATTTTGGTTCAACCACAACAGTTCTTCAGAGTTAAGTATTATGGTTCAAATCTATACCATTTCAGGTAAATTAATAAAAACAATTAGAGGAACATCTGCTTCAGGCAATAAATTTAACAACACATCGTTATCTAGAAGCGTAACTTGGAACGGAAAAGACGATTTTGGCGACCAAATAGCAAAAGGAGTTTATGTTTACAAATTAAGCGTAAAAGACCTCATTACCAATAAAACTGCGGTTAAGTTTGAGAAACTAGTTAAATTATAATAAATATATATATATTTGCATCAATTAAATAATGTAGTAAAAAAACATGAAAAAAAATATAATAATAGTATTAATCGGTTTGTTTTCCATAAAAGCAAATACACAAACAGTAATACCGTATAATAATGACACACGAGTAATTAC
>CAZWNY010000049.1:0-14182 GCA_964635575.1 uncultured Kordia sp.
AAAACAAAATTATGAAAAATGTATTTTTATTCGTAGCTTTGCTACTAAGTGTTTCGTTTTCATTTGCAAATAACAATGTAGCGCCAAACGTTTTAACAACTGAGGTAGCGGAAACTATAAAGTCTGAAAATATTGATTTAATATCTTCCGTAGCAGATACTACTGATTGTTCTTTTCCTGTATATTATGATGATGGAACAGATGGAAGTGGAGATTGGGGAGGTTCCGGCTCATTTACCTATTCTTTTGAATGTAACTCTTCTACGTTTTGGGATGATTTATTTTATATGGTAAATGAACTTTTTTCTGGTTGGCAAAGTATTATAATCGATATGAACTAGTGTTTTTTAAAATAAAACAGCAATAATTTTATACAAATTTATTCCTGTTTGATAACTTAATTATCATGAAATATTTTTTTAAAATAATATATACAATATTAATATTACTGTCTTGTAACGCAATAGCGCAAAATCATTTGCACGGTATGGTAAAGTATGACAACTATTTTCCTAAAAAAACTAAGAAAACTAAAAAAGGGATGAGTATATTATACTTTAACAACGAGAGTTCTTTAGAGATAAGTAGTGTTAAAAAAAAAATAAATTCTAATTCCAATGTAAAAACAGGAAGCGAAATAGCATCGTTTAAACTACCATACGGAGACTCAAAAGGAAGACAAATATATAGAAACATTAAAGACAGTTTAATGATAACTAGACGTCCAAAAAATGCGATTTCTGAACCTTTTATTGTGCAAGAAAATTGGATAGTTATAAATTGGAGTATAAAAAATGAAACAAAAAAAATAGGAAGTTACATCGCTACCAAAGCTGAAGGAGATTTTAGAGGTAGAGCTTATACAGTATGGTTTACTTATAGTATCCCTGTTTCGTTTGGCCCATGGAAATTACACGGTTTACCAGGTCTAATTTTAGAAGCTGAAGATAGCGAAAAAATGATACGCTTTTTTGCTACGAAAATAAAAATACCTTTCCAGACAGGAAATATTATAAAAACACCTATTGCTAAAAACAAGATAACACATGTAGAAGAAGTATTTATGAAGGATAATTTTGATAAAATATTAGCAAAAAAAATGAACGCTAGACTGCCTAAAGGAACAAAAATAACTCCACGTCCAAATAATGACGGTCGAACCTACCGTTCAGAAAAAACTTTTGAATGGGAAAACAAAGCAAATAATTGAAAACAGAGTGTTACATTTTAAGTTATATAATTTTATTAATTAGTTTTATTTCTCAAGCGCAAATTAAAGGTAAAGTTATAAACGAAAAAAAAACCCCTATTGAGTTTGTAACTGTAGTTTTAAAAAAAGCAACAGACAGTAGTTTTGTAGCTTACAGTCGTACAAATGCCAATGGTTTTTACACCCTAAAATCAAAAGATAAAGGTAATTTTTTGTTAAGTTTTTCGCTTTTAGGTTATAAAAAGCAAGAGCAAATAGTTGTCGTTTTAAACGATACAAAAATAATTAACAATATTATTTTAAAGGAAGAAACAGTCTCTTTAAACGAGGTTATAATAAGAGCAAAGCTAGACATTGTTCAAAAAAAAGACAAAATTGTTTTTAATGCCAAAGCATTTGCACAAGGCAATGAGGAAGTTGTAGAAGATTTGCTTAAAAAAATTCCAGGGCTTACAGTTGAAGCTGATGGTACAATTAAAATTGGCGACCAAGAGGTAGAAAAAGTAATGATAGATGGCGATGATTTTTTTGGACGAGGATATAAATTACTTACTAAAAATATGCCCGCAAACCCTATTGATGAAATTGAGTTGTTACAAAACTACTCTAATAATCATTTACTTAAAGGAATTGAAGAAAGTGAGCGTGTTGCATTAAACCTTACATTGAAAGAAGATGCCAAACGTATTTGGTTTGGAAATATGATTTTAGGTTACGATGCGCACTCTAAAGAAAATCGCTATTATGCAAAAGGAAATCTTATGAATTTTGGTAAAAAACACAAATACTATTTTTTAACCAACTTAAATAATATTGGCTATAATGCCACAGGAGATATTAATCATTTAATTCGTCCAATACGCACTAATGAGCCTGCAAGTATTGGAGATAATCAAAATATTTCATCTTTAATTGGCTTGTCTGCAAACCCACCAAACTTTAAACGTAGCCGAACCACTTTTAATAATTCCGAAATACTATCTTTAAATGCTATTTTTAATCCAACCGAAAAACTAAAAATTAAAACTCTCGGGTTTTTTAATTGGGACGAACAAGATTTTTTCAGAAACCGAATCAATAAGGTTTCTTTAAATAATTTTAGCTTTACAAATATTGAAAATTATCAACTTCAAAACAAAAAACGAATTGGTTTTGGGAAAATAGATTTAATTTACAATTTATCAAAAAAACAAATGATAGAGGCTACAACAAAATATCAAAATTCCAATTTTACAAGCGCATCAGAACTGACATTTAATAACCAATCTACTGTTGAAAATTTAAATAGTTTTGAAGCATTATTTGATCAAAAAATAAACTATACCAATAAACTTAAAAACAACAAAGTATTTTTGATAACAGGTCGTTTTATTAACGAAAAAGTACCACAAAATTATAGCGTAAATCAATTTTTACTTGAAAATTTGTTTCCTAGTACTAATACAAACAACATAAGCCAAATGTTAGCACAAAAAATGACCTTTGTAGGTTTTGAAGCTCATTTGTTAAATCGAAAAGAAAATAACAATCTATTGGAATTTAAAATTGGCAACTCTTTTAGAAAAGACGTTTTAAATAGCCAGTTTTCACTTTTAGAAAACAATATTGTTTTAGACAATCCCGCTGATTATCAAAACCAATTAAATTACTTGGTTAATGATTTATATGCTAGTGCCAAATACCAATATAGTTTTGAAAAAATTATGTTTACAGGTAGTTTAGGAATGCATCAACTTTTTAATACATTAAAACAAAATTCAGAAAAGCAAACCGAGCAACCTTTTTTTGTAAACCCAGGTTTAGCTTTAGATTGGAAAATAAATAATAAAAATCGCATTAAAACTTCCTATGGACAAAACAAAACCAATGCAGGTGTTTTAAATGTATACACTAATTCTGTGCTGACCAATTTTCGTAATTTTAATAATGGTACTGGAAATTTTAACCAATTAGATGCTTCTGCCTTAACGTTTAATTACCGGTTAGGGAATTGGAGCGACCGTTTTTTTGCAAACACCATTTTTATTTATACTAAAAACCATGATTTTTTTTCAACCAATACGCAAATAAATCAAAACTTCACACAAACGGAAGCAGTTGTCATTAAAGATCGAGAATTATTTATTGCAAACACATCGGTAGATTATTTTTTTAAAAAACTAGAAAGTAACCTAAAACTAAAGTTAGGGTATATGCAATCGGAATTTAAAAATGTAGTTAATAATTCGGAGTTAAGAGAAGTTAATTCTGTAAACTACAACTATGGTTTTGAATACAGAACCGCTTTTGAAGGTGTTTTTAACTATCATATTGGTACAAAATGGACAGTTAACCAAATAGAAACACCCGGAATAATCAATTCATTTACAAACAATGTAAGTTTTTTAGATGTATCATTTGTATTTAATGATAAATTTAATATAAATTTTCAAACAGAACGTTATTTTTTCGGAAATTTAGAAACCGACAACACCTATTATTTTTTAGACTTTGATGCTCGATACACTATAAAAAAAAACAAACTAACCTTAGCTATTTCGGGTAAAAATTTATTGAACATCGAAATATTTAAAACCTTTTCAATAAGCGACATCAGTACATCAACAACCGAGTTCAGATTACTTGAGCGGTTTGTACTCTTAAAAACGGAGTATCGTTTTTAAAAGAAATTAGATACTGAAAAAACTCCTTATGTTCGTTAATTGTTAGTAATTTTTTTTAAAAAAAGCTGGCAAGTTCTATATATATATTAGCGATTAGTAGCCATTTATAACGGCGTATTTAATTAAAAATTAGCGGTTCAAAACAAAACAGAAAATCGTATAATAAAAAACGATTTCAGGGACAACTCGCCATATAAGAGTATGAACCGAGAGAAGTAAAAAAAATATAGAATTCTGATTGGCTACTGCTAGGAAATAATTCCTAAAACCTACAATTTGTAGGGTAATTTCATAAAAAAATAAAATTATGAAAAATGTATTTTTATTCGTAGCTTTGCTACTAAGTGTTTCATTTTCATTTGCAAATAACAATGTAGAGCCAGACGTTTTAACAGTTGAGATTGAGGAAACTGTAGTGTTAACCAATTTATTTAACTCAGCTGATTTTAATTACAGTGTAAATGTTAAGGAAACTCTTGGAACTTGTACTTATTCTATCACAAACATAAGTATCGGTTTAGATGGTAAAATAAAAACAAAGGAAAAAACTTTTGTTAGATCAGCATCTAGTCAGTCGGATTGCAATGCTATAGCAGAGGCACACGCAGCTCTTATAAACTCTGGAGCAATTCCGTTTTAAAATAATAATTAATAATTCCCGCGCTTTAAAAAAGCGTGGGATATAATATTAAATACGTATGAAATATATATACATAATTGTAGTTTTCGTTAATATAGTTAATAGCTTTGCTCAAAATAAAAATCAATTATTAGTTGAGTACAGTTTTAAAAATATTTTTTTTGAAAACAAAGAAACATTACTTGTAAAAAATGATAAAATAAAATATATAATTGATGCTTTTAAACAAAAAAAAGCTTCAAAAACGACACAAAACAAGGAAAGGAATTTCACAATTATTTCTGGAAATGTTGATGTAAAGGAAAGATTTATATACAGTAATTTAACATCCAATAATTTAATTATGACGCTACCTAATAAAGATTTTTTTGTTGCCGATAGCGTCAACTTTAATTGGAAAATTACTGCCGATACCATGCAAATAGGTAAATATAATTGTACTAAAGCATTACTTAATTTTAGAGGCAGAAATTATGAAGCCTATTTTACGGAAGAAATTCCTATTTCTGCCGGTCCTTGGAAATTTAAATCGTTACCAGGTTTAATTTTATATATTAAAAGTACATCAGGAAAACTTGTTTACACGTGGAGTGTAACTAAAATAATTTACCCATATGTTTCAGATATAAATGTAGAATTTACTCCTAAGCACAATAGTAAAATTATTTCGTTAAAAGAATCGATAAAGATTGAAGAGGCGGAAGATTTAAAGAATGATAGAATTTCAGAAGCTAGAGTGCCTAAAGGTGTAACTCTTGTATCTTCAACAAGCGAAAGAGTAGGTATTGAATTAATATATGAATGGGAAAAAGAAAAGTAATAGTTTAATATTGGTTTTGTTTTTTACTCAAAAAACACTTAAAACCTTTTCAATAAGTGACATCAGTACATCAACAATCGAGTTCAGGTTACTTGAACGGTTTGTACTCTTAAAAATGGAGTATCGTTTTTAAAGAAAATTAGATACTAAACAAAACCCTTAAAACTCTAAGCGGACAAATAAAATTAGGAGTATTTTTTGAAAAATCAACAATACAATGAAAAAAACTAATTAACAATTGGAGAAAGCAAACAAATTTTTAATTTAAGGCAGTAATTTATAAGAAATGATAGAAATTGAAAATATTATATTTTCTGATTTAATGAAAAAAATGAGATTACATATTATAATTAGCCTAAGTTTATTTTTGTTTAAAATGTCATTTTCTCAAACTAAAATTTCTGGACTAGTAACCGATGAAAATAATACACCTTTATACTTGGTTAGTGTAATTTTAAAAAACAAGGTTAATAAGTCAACTATAACGTATTCCTTTACTAAAAATGCTGGTGAATACATTTTAAAAACAGAAAAAACAGGAAAATTTAATTTAACTTTTTCATCATTAGGTTTTGAAAGTAAAACTGTTGTTGTTGAAATTAAAGGAACCCAAAAAGAAATTAAAATAGATGTTGTTTTAAAAGAGAAGTTTATTGAATTAAATGAAGTAATTATCCAATCAGACTTACCGATGTCTATAAAAAAAGATACTATTAGTTTTAAAACAAAATTTTATGCAAAAGGAAATGAACAAACCGTTGAAGATTTATTAAAAAACATACCAGGCATTAATATTACCGCTGAAGGAGCCATAAAAATTGGCAATCAAGAAATTGAAAAATTAATGATAGATGGCGATGATTTTTTTGAAAAAGGATACAAGATTTTATCTAAAAACATGCCTGCTTACCCTATTGAAGAAATTGAAGTTTTAAAAAACTATTCTAACAATCGACTTTTAAAAGGTATTGAAAACAGTAATAAAGTAGCATTAAACCTAAAATTAAAAGATGACGCCAAACGCATTTGGTTTGGTAATATAGAAAGTGCTTCTAATTTTAAAAACAGATATGAGTTACGAGGTAATTTAATGAACTTTGGCAAAAAAAATAAGTACTATTTTTTAACCAACCTCAATAATACGGGTAATAACGCAGCAGGAGATATTAACCATTTAAGACGTCCATTTCGTATTGGTGAACCCACAAGTATCGGTGATAATCAACAAGTAAACAGTTTAATTAATCTATCGGCAGCAACTTTAAATTTTAAAAAACAAAGAACCAATTTTAATAATGCCGAATTACTATCACTCAACGCTATTTTTAACCCAACCAAAAAATTAAAAATTAAAACACTCGGGTTTTTTAATTGGGACGAACAAGATTTTTTCAGAAACACTACGGATGTTATAACTGCAAACGGCACAAACTTTACAAATACCGAAAATTTTGAGTTTCGAGACAAGCAAATTACAGGTTTCGGCAAAATAGACTTAATATACAACATTTCGAAAACTAAAATGCTCGAAAGCACTACAAAATATAATAAAACAAACACAAACGGGCAATCTAACTTAGTGTTTAATGGCGCATCAACCATTGAAAACTTAAAAGCTAACAACACTTTTTTTGACCAAAAAATAACCTATTCAAACAAATTTAAAGACAAAAAAGTGTTGTTACTCACAGGGCGTTTTATAGATGAAAAAACTCCACAAGAATATAGCGTAAATCAATTTTTATATCAAAATTTATTTCCAAGTTTACTAACTGCAAATAACGCACAACAACAAAGTGAAAATAAAATGCAATTCGCAGGTTTTGAAGCTCATTTGTTAAATAGAAAAACAAACGGAGATTTGTTAGAGCTACAATTTGGTAATGAATATCGAAAAGATGATTTAAACACCACGTTTACCTTATTTGAAAGCAATACCGCTTTAGAAACTCCAAATGGTTTTCAAAACACCACCACTTATCAAACAAATGATTTGTATTTAAAATCAAAATACCGCTATAAATTTAAAGATTTTTCAGTAATAGGTAAATTGGGTTTTCATCAACTATTTAATCAACTTAAAACGAATAGTTTTTCAGAAAATCAAAATCCATTTTTTGTAAACCCAAGCATTGGTTTAGGTTGGGAAATAAATAATAAAAATAAAATTTACACTTCTTATTCCTACAATACAACCAATGCAAAAATATTAGATGTGTATGATAATTACGTATTAAATAGCTTCCGTTCATTCACAAAAGGAACAGGAAGTTTTAATCAATTAAATGCACAAACGGTAAATTTTAGTTATCAATTAGGAAACTGGAGCGACCGTTTTTTTGCAAATGCTTCTATATTTCATACTAAAAATTTCGATTTCTTTTCGAGCAATACACTAATCAATCAAAACTTTACACAATCGGAAAGAATTGTAATTGAAGATCGTGAAATGTTAAATGTATCTTCAAAATTCGATTATTATTTTAAGCAAATATCATCTAACCTAAAATTAGAATTAGGTTATTCAAAATCAAACTATAAAAATGTAATTAACAATTCCAATTTACGAGAAGTAATATCTAATAATTACAATTATGGTTTGGAATTGCGCTCAGGTTTTAAAGGTGTTTTTAACTATCATATTGGTACAAAATGGACCGTTAACCAAATAGAAACACCCGGAATAATCAATTCATTTACAAACAACGTAAGTTTTTTAGATGTATCATTTATATTTAATGATAAATTTAATATGAATTTTCAAACAGAACGTTATTTTTTTGGAAATTTAGAAACCGACAATATCTATTATTTTTTAGACTTTGATGCTCGATACACTATAAAAAAAAACAAACTAACCTTAGCTGTTTCGGGTAAAAATTTATTGAACATCGAAACATTTAAAACCTTTTCAATAAGCGATATTAGCACATCAACAACCGAGTTCAGATTACTTGAACGGTTTGTACTCTTAAAAATGGAGTATCGTTTTTAAAAGAAATTAGATACTGAAAAAAACCATTTATTTAATTGATTTTGCAAATTGCTACACTATCATTTTACTCTGCAATTACATTTTAATTTCTTATGGCTGTTTTTTTTTAAGAAAAGGCCTCAAATTTTCAAATTGAGATTATAAATTTGAGAACAGACAATACCTAAAAAAGTATTTTTCAGTTATCTTTACCGCTTGTAAAAAAAAACAGATAAAAATGTCAAGAGATACAGAATTAAAAGAAAGATGGAATTCGGTAGTAAAAAAACTATCGGAAAAATTTACAGACGGCGATCCGTTAGATCTAGACTCTATTGTGTATTTAATAGGAGTACAAGAGTTAGGAAAAATAGATAAAAAATTTAAAAAATCTGAAAAAGTAAATCTAATTCACATTGCAATTTGTCGCTTATTAGAACCTTACGGATATTATAAGTTCGATTTTGTAGATGATGATGGTTGGCCACACTATACCGTTGTTGAAGAATTGCCAAGTTTAAAGCCAGGAGAACAATCCGTTTTAATGAAAGAAGCAGTAGTTGCTTATTTTTTAGAAAAAGAATTGATTGACTAAAAACTTTATTCGTAAATTTGCTACTTGCAAACACAAGCATAATGATAGAAAAAATAAAGGAATTAATAATAGAAGTAGAAAATTTTAAAGCAAAAACCAATGATGAGGTTGAAGCATTTAGAGTTAAATATTTAGGTAAAAAAGGGCTGTTAAACAACTATTTTTCAGAATTTAAAAACGTACCTAGCGATCAAAAAAAAGAGTTTGGACAAACCATTAATAAACTTAAAACAGTTGCTCAAAACAAAGTAAATACGTTAAAAGAAGCACTAGAAAGTAAAGAAGAAAAAGGAAGTTATGGCGATTTATCACGACCATCAGAACCTATTACTATAGGTTCTCGACATCCAGTATCAATAGTAAAAAATCAAATTATAGATATTTTTTCAAACATAGGTTTTAATGTTTCCGAAGGACCAGAAATTGAAGACGATTGGCATAACTTTACCGCATTAAACTTACCAGAACATCACCCTGCACGAGACATGCAAGACACGTTTTTTATTCAAACCAATCCAGATGTTTTGTTGCGCACACACACCAGTTCAGTACAGGTGCGTTATATGGAAAATAATCCAACACCAATACGTACAATTTCTCCAGGAAGAGTTTTTCGTAACGAAGCAATTTCAGCACGGTCACATTGTATTTTTCATCAGGTAGAAGGTTTGTATATCGATAAAAACGTTTCCTTTTCTGATTTAAAACAAACCTTATTATACTTTACTAAAGAAATGTTTGGGAAGTCTAAAATACGATTAAGACCATCTTATTTTCCGTTTACCGAGCCAAGTGCAGAAGTAGATATTTATTGGGGTTTAAAAACAGAAACCGACTATAAAATCACAAAAGGAACAGGTTGGTTGGAAATTGGAGGTTGCGGAATGGTGGATCCTAATGTGCTAATCAACTGCGGAATAGACCCAAAAGAACATTCAGGTTTTGCTTTTGGCGTAGGTGTTGAGCGCATTGCAATGCTATTATATCAAATAGGAGATATTAGAAATTTTTATGAAAATGATGTCCGATTTTTAGAGCAATTTAAAGCAACTTTTTAAAATAAAAAACTATTAAAAATTCAATTTACATACTATTTTTTTTATTACTTGTTTCTTGTCAAGAAGAAGCAACACCTAAACCACCAGGACATTTACGATTAGAATATCCTGAAGCAAAGTATAAGGAATTACCAAAAAATGCACCGTATGTATTTGACATAAATACAATTTCTAAATTTAAAAAACCAAAAAATGCACAACCGTATTGGATTACTATTGATTATCCGAAATTAAAAGGAGAATTACACATAACTTATTTTCCTGTAAAAAATAACTTAGAAAAATTATTAAAAGAAGTCCAAAATATAACACAAAATCACACTCAAAAAGCAGACGGAATAAACGCTGTTGTTTATGAAAATGATAGCCAAAAAGTGTACGGTATGGTATATAAAGTAGAAGGAGACGCAGCGTCATCAACACAATTTTATGTAACCGATAGTACAACGCATTTTTTGTCAGGATCGGTTTATTTTAAAACCAAACCAAATTACGATTCTATTTTACCTGCTATTGAATACTTAAACAAAGATGTGCAACGACTAATTGAAACCTTGCGTTGGAAAAGCAAATAGGTTTCCAATATGTTTTACATTTATTACTTTGTTGCTTCAATAAATAAACGTTCTAAATTTTTGTTTTTAGCATTTAATTTTAACACTTTTAGCTCATGTGTTTTTGCGAAATCAAACAATACTCCACGCATATCCTCTTGCGTGTTAAAAGTGACTTCCCAAGTCATTCCGTATGTGTTTTTTGCAGCAATAGCACTTGGAAGTCGTGTTAAAAAAGCTTCTTCAACACGGTAATCAAACTCTACTTCTATAATTTGTTGTTGGTTGTTTTTTAAATTATTTAGAGTTTCATCAACTACCAATTTTCCTTTATTAATAATAATAACTCTATCGCAAATAGCTTCTACTTCTTGCATAATATGAGTCGATAAAAATACGGTTTTTTCTTTCCCAACATTTTTTATTAACGCTCTAATTTCTAATAGTTGATTTGGATCTAAACCAGTTGTAGGTTCATCTAAAATTAAAACATCAGGATTATGCAATAATGCGTTGGCTAAACCTACACGTTGTCGGTATCCTTTAGAGAGTTGATTTATTTTTTTATGTGCTTCTTGTATTAAGCCAGTACGCTCAATAACTGCATCAATTTGAGTTTTATTTACCTTGTAAATTTCAGCATTAAAACTTAAATACTCTCGCACATACATGTCTAAATACAACGGATTATGTTCAGGTAAATAACCAACACTTTGTTGTACGTTTTTTTGTTGGGTGTTTACATTGTAGCTGTTTACTACTGCATTTCCTTCAGACGCTTTAATATATGTGGTTAAAATCTTCATTAATGTGGATTTCCCTGCTCCGTTAGGACCTAAAAAACCTACAATTTCTCCTTTTTTAACGGTAAAGGAAATCGCATCTAATGCTTTTTGTGTGCCGTAAAATTTGGATATGTTTGTTACTTGAATAGACATCTTCTAAAATAAATAAATTACTTTTGCTAATATATAACACTAATTATGAAAAATATAATTTTTACATTTTTTCAGCACTAAATTATGAAAAATAAAAAAGAGTTTGGCAATTGGCTAACAAAAATGAAGTTAAATCACCCTTTAGTAATTTCGGGACCATGTAGCGCCGAAACGGAAGAACAGGTTTTAAATATTGCACATCAATTAAAAAATACAGACGCCACAGTATTACGTGCAGGTATTTGGAAACCACGTACACGTCCAGGTAATTTTGAAGGCGTAGGCAGTTTAGGCTTAAAATGGTTGCAACGTGCAAAACAAGAAACAGGAATGCTAATTGCCACTGAAGTTGCTAATGCAAACCATGTAGATTTAGCTTTAAAACATGATATAGATGTATTGTGGGTTGGCGCACGTACAACCGTAAACCCGTTTATGGTACAAGAAATCGCAAATGCGTTACAAGGAACAAATAAAATTGTATTAATAAAAAACCCTATAAATCCTGATTTAGCCTTATGGTTAGGCGCAGTAGAGCGTATTTGTTCGGCAAATATTAATAATGTAGGAGTTATACATAGAGGTTTTTCAAGTTATGAGAAATCAAAATATAGAAACAATCCTGAATGGCAAATACCAATCGATTTAAAAAATAATTTTCCCGATTTACCGTTAATTTGCGACCCTTCTCATATAGCAGGACGTA
Source organism: uncultured Kordia sp. (assembly GCA_964635575.1). Lineage (GTDB taxonomy): Bacteria > Bacteroidota > Bacteroidia > Flavobacteriales > Flavobacteriaceae. The sequence goes on from CAZWNY010000049.1 coordinate 12,159, forward strand.
GCGATTTAATTTTTGACATCAGCCAAACCGCACTCGATTTAAACTTTGATGGCTTAATGATAGAAACACATCACAATCCAAATGAAGCATGGAGTGATGCTGCACAACAAGTAACACCAGAAATATTAGTGCAAATTATGAACAATTTAAAAGTACGAGAAAAAAGTACTTTTGATGCCAGTTATGTACAAGAATTAAAAGTTTTACGTGCCAAAATAGATATATTAGACGATAAAATAGTTAATATGTTAGCCAAACGAATGCATATTGCAGATAAAATTGGAGGATTAAAACGAGCAAACAACATATCAATATTACAAATCAATAGATGGAAAGCTATTTTAGAAAAAATGATTTTTCAAGGAGCAGAAAACCAATTAAGTGAAGCATTTATTTTAAAAATATACAAAGCAATACATCAAGAATCTATAAATCATCAAAAAGAAAATAATTAATGATGAATAAAATTGTAATTTTGTAGCTATGACAGGTATTGTATATAAATCTACAGGAAGTTGGTATTTGGTAAAAACCAAAAAAAACAACTTTTATAAATGTAGAATAAAAGGAAAATTTAGACTTAAAGGTATTAAAAGCACCAATCCTATTGCAGTTGGCGATGTAGTAAGTTTTGAAATAGAAACTAATAACAGCGAAAAAACAGGCGTAATACACAAAATACATGAGCGTACAAATTATGTAGTGCGTAAATCGGTAAATTTATCAAAACGAACCCATATTATTGCTTCAAATATAGATCAGGTTTTTTTATTAATTACACTTAACAATCCGCCTACTTTAACCAATTTTATCGATCGTTTTTTGGCAACCGCAGAAGCATATCGTATAAAAACAATATTGTTATTTAATAAAATAGACGATTATAACCAAGACGAGTTGTTAGAAATAAAATACTTAGCTCATATATACCGAAAAATAGGATACACATGCATGGGTGTATCTGCTTTAGAAGGCAAAAACGTAGATAAAGTAAAAGAAATGATGTTGGGTAAAACCAGTATGTTTATTGGGCATTCTGGGGTAGGAAAATCAACATTAGTAAACGCCATTGAGCCGTCATTAGACTTGAAAACCAAACAAATATCTACACAACACAAACAAGGGCAACACACCACAACGTTTTCTGAAATGTTCGACTTGTCTTTTAATGCACGTATTATTGATACACCAGGAATTAAAGGTTTTGGAGTAGTAGATATGGAGCCACAAGAGATTACGGACTATTTTCCTGAGTTTTTTAAATTAAAACAAGCATGTAAGTTTCATAATTGTTTACATATAGAAGAACCCAAATGTGCCATAAAAGAAGCATTAGAAAAAGATGAAATTTCCGCTTCTCGCTATAAAAGTTACCTGCAAATTGTAGCAGGAGATGATGAACATTATCGAGTAGATGATTATAAAAGAGAATAAAAAATATGCGAGCAATAATACAACGTGTAACCAAAGCATCGGTAACCATTAAACATAAAAAACATGCTGAAATTAAAACAGGATTGTTAATATTATTGGGTATTGAAAATCAAGACACACAGAAAGACGTTGTTTGGTTGACCAATAAAATAGTAAAAATGCGAATTTTTAATGATGAAAACAATCTGATGAACAAGTCCGTACAAAACATTAACGGAGAAATATTAGTAGTAAGTCAGTTTACATTATTTGCCAGTACAAAAAAAGGAAATCGACCAGGATTTACCCGTTCTGCAAAACCAGAAAAAGCAATACCATTATATGAAACGTTTGTAAAAGAATTGCAGGCTTTAGTGCAAAAACCAATACAAACAGGAGTTTTTGGAGCAGACATGCAAGTAACATTACTAAATAACGGACCTGTAACTATAAATATGGATACTAAAAATAAAGAATAATGGCATCACTATTCGGGCATGGATTAATAGGATATGCTTTTGCAAAAGTAATAGATAAAAAACAAACAAAATTATTAGTTGGTTTAGCAATATTTTCTGCTATTTTACCCGATGTAGATGTGCTTTCTTTTC
>CAZWNY010000050.1:0-14127 GCA_964635575.1 uncultured Kordia sp.
AAACGAATACTCCCCAATATCATTACCGCAAACTATAGTTGCATTTGCTCCTATTGAAGCTCCTTTTTTGACTATTGTTTTTAAATATTGATTTTTTCTATTTACTGCACTTCTAGGATTTATCACGTTGGTAAACACCATTGAAGGTCCTAAAAAAACATCGTCTTCACAGATAACTCCTGTATAAATAGATACATTATTTTGCACCTTAACATTGTTACCTAATATTACATTTGGCGATACAACTACATTTTGACCAATATTACAATTTTCTCCTATTGTACAATTAGGCATTATGTGTGAAAAATGCCATATTTTAGTACCTTTTCCTATGTTGCAATCTTTATCGACAACTGCTTTATTATGTGCGAAATAGTTATTTTCCATATTTACAACTCCAACTTACTGTTTTTTTTATTCCTACTTCAAAAGAAAATTTTGGTTGATAGCCAATTATTTTTTTTCCTTTGGATATATCTGCTAAAGAATGTTTAACATCTCCTTTTCTTTCTGAACTGTACTTTACATTTGTTTGGTTTACATCTACTTTTAACGAAACTAATGCTTCTTTTATTGCAACTACCAATTCATTTAAATTTACACGCTCTCCAAAAGCTATATTATAAACTTGATTTACAGCGTTTTCAGCGGTTGAAAATAATGCCTTCATATTTGCTTGTACTACATTTTCTATAAATGTAAAATCTCTTGAATTTGTTCCATCACCATTTATGGTAATATCTTCTTTATTTAAAAAACCATTGATAAACTTTGGTATTGCTGCTGCATACGCTCCGTTTGGAGATTGTCTAGGACCAAATACATTAAAATATCGTAAACCGATAGTTTCTAAACCGTAAGTTTTATAAAAAACATCGGCATACAATTCGTTTACATATTTAGTTACTGCATACGGTGATAATGGTTTTCCTATTATGCCCTCTACTTTTGGCAAACCAGAATGATCGCCATAAGTTGATGAACTTGTTGCATATATCATACGTTTTACCGTATTTGATTCTTTTGCGGCTACCAACATATTCAAATATCCTGATATATTTACTGTATTTGTAGTAATTGGGTCATTTATAGAGCGTGGTACTGAACCTAGTGCAGCTTGGTGCAATACATAATCTACATCTTGCATTGCTTTTTTACAAGTTTCTAAATTTCGGATATCTCCTTCTATTAATTCACAGCGTGAATTTTTTAAAAAAGATGCTATATTTTTTAAATATCCTGTTGAAAAATCGTCTAATATTATTACTCTTTTAGCATTATATTTTAATAGGTATTCTACTAAATTAGAACCTATAAAACCTGCTCCTCCTGTTACTAAAAAGGTGTCTTTATTTAAATTTTGGGTATGATATGATGTTTGATACACTATATTTATTACAATCTTTTTGTTACTATTTTATTTGGTAATGTTCCTTTTACATCGTACACTATTGCATTTGACTTTTGCAAAGCTTTTAAATCTAATTTATTAAATTCATCATGTGCTACGGTATGTATAATGGCATCATATTTTTTGTTTTTTAATGATGTTATCGCTTCTATATTGTATTCTTTTTTAATTTCTACGACACTTGCCCACGGGTCATACACATCTACATTCATATGAAAAGAGGTTAATGATCGGTATACATCTATTGCTTTAGTGTTTCTAATATCAGGACAGTTTTCTTTAAAAGTAATGCCTAACATTAATACTTTTGCGTTTTTTACGGGTATGTCATTTTGCACCAAGAGTTTTAAAATTTCGGTAGCTACATATTCACCCATACTATCATTTAAACGTCTTCCTGCTAAAATAATTTCTGGATAATAACCCGATTCTTGTGCTTTTTGTGCTAAATAGTACGGATCAACACCTATGCAATGTCCGCCTACTAAACCAGGTTTAAAGGGTAAAAAGTTCCATTTTGATCCTGCTGCTTCTAAAACTGAATGCGTGTCAATATCTAATTTATTAAATATTTTTGCTAATTCGTTTACAAATGCAATATTAATATCTCGTTGTGAGTTTTCTATTACTTTTGCTGCTTCTGCTACTTTTATACTTGGTGCTAAATGTGTGCCTGCAGTTATTATAGATTTATATAAATTATCTACTACAATTCCTATTTTTGGTGTAGATCCTGATGTTACTTTTTTAATTTTAGTTACCGTATGTGTTTTATCTCCTGGATTAATTCGTTCAGGAGAATATCCGCAGTAAAAATCTTTATTAAATTTTAATCCGCTAATTTTTTCTAAAACAGGTACGCAATCATCTTCTGTTACTCCTGGATATACTGTAGATTCATAAATTACAATGTCTTCTTTTTTTAATACTTTGCCAATCGTTTCTGATGCTTTAATTAATGGTATTAATATTGGTCGATGATTTCTGTCTACTGGTGTTGGAACGGTTACAATGTAAATGTTACAATCCTCCAAATCAGAAGGTGTGCAACTTAATTGTAGTCCATTATTTTTCAAACTTAAAACCGATTGTAAATTTTTATCCGAAACTTCTAAAGTAGCATCATGACCTGCATTTAATGCGTCTACTCTATTCTGATTAATATCAAAACCGATTACTTTATATTTTTTTGCGAATTCTACGGCTAACGGTAAACCTACATAACCTAAGCCTATAATTGCAATTTTTTTATTTTGTAAACTCATTTAACTTTTTTTATTATAATATGCAAATGTAAAAAAAACATTACGATTTACTTTATATTTTTACTTGGTTCTTACGGTGCGTTGTTCTATCCTTTTTTCATAATTTTTTCCTTCAAAAATACGTTGTACAAATATACCTGGCACATGTACTTGATTAGGGTCTAATTCTCCTGCTGATACCAATTCTTCTACTTCTGCTACGGTGATTTTTGCAGCCCCACACATTACGGGGTTAAAATTACGTGCAGTCCCTTTAAATATTAGGTTTCCTGCGGTATCGCCTTTCCATGCTTTTACTATTGAAAAATCTGCATTAAAAGCGTATTCTAATACGTGCCTTTTTCCGTTAAACTCTCTTGTTTCTTTTCCTTCTGCCACTTCTGTTCCGTAACCTGCTGGTGTATAAAACGCAGGGAAACCTGCTTGTGCTGCTCTGCATTTTTCGGCTAACGTTCCTTGTGGTGTTAGCTCTACTTCCAATTCACCTGATAACATTTGACGCTCAAACTCATCATTTTCTCCTACATAAGAAGAAATCATTTTTTTTATTTGTTTTCCTTGTAATAATAGCCCTAATCCAAAATCATCTACTCCTGCATTATTAGAAATACATGTAATATTTTTTACATTCATTTTTACCAACTCTGTAATACTGTTTTCAGGAATACCACATAAACCAAAACCTCCTAACATTAAAGTCATGTCATCTTTTAATCCTATTAGCGCTTCTTTAACATTTTTAACTTCTTTATTAATCATATTTTATTTACTATTTAGTTCGGTTTACGGTTATTTTTAGTTTGCTAAATACCGTCTAATTCCTTCATTAAATTATCTTCTCCTAATCCGTTTTGTTCTCTCCATTTTCCACAATCTACCTCAATATTCAAATTTTCGGGTTTTTTAAAGCTACTTTTTGATATCTTTATTTTTTCATTTGTATAACAGCTTTTCATGTATTGCGCCCAAATTGGCAATGCCATTGTTGCTCCTTGTCCGTAAGCTGTTGATTTAAAATGAACTGCCCTATCCTCTGCTCCAACCCAAACTCCTGTCACTAAATTAGGCACAATACCCATAAACCAACCGTCTGAATTGTTTTGTGTAGTACCTGTTTTTCCTGCAATATCGTTTGTAAATTGATAGGGATGCCCTGTTACTATTCCTTTTTTATACACTGAGTTCCAAGTGTTTTTACCATTTCTTAAACGTTGACCAGAACCTTCTCTGGTTACGCCTTCCATTAATTTTAGGGTTGCATAAGCTGATTCTGAACTTAGTACATCTTTAGTTTCTGGAACACCTTGATATAATACAGTTCCGTTTTTATCTTCAATACGAATAATTATTGTTGGCTTTACATATTGCCCCATATTTGCAATAGTTCCGTAAGCGTTTACCATTTCAAACAAACTTAACTCTGCCGTTCCTAATGCAATTGACGGATACGGCTCTATATTTGATTTTATTCCTAACTTATGCACCATATCTATTACGTTTTTCGGGCCAACCATATCCATTAAACGTGCCGATATACTGTTTACAGATTGCGCTAATGCTTTAAGAAGCGACATGTCTTCTCCACTATATTTTCCGTTAGAGTTTTTAGGACACCAATTTTTTAAATTACCGTGTCTTCCTTTGGGGACGCAATAATAGGCATCTGGCAAAGTTTCACAAGGTGACATTTTTAATTGATCTATTGCTGTTAGGTATAAAAACGGTTTAAATGTTGATCCCACTTGGCGTTTTTGAGTTTTTACCGCATCGTATTTAAAATGTTTATGATTTATACCGCCAACCCAAGCTTTTATGTGTCCTGTTTGTGGCTCTAAAGACAACAGTCCTGCTCTAAAAAACTTCTTATAATATCGCATAGAATCTATTGGCGTCATTATCGTATCTATTTCTCCTTTCCAAGAAAATATACGCATTTTACGTTTTTTATAAAAGGTGGAAAGGGCTGCTTTTTTAGACAATCCTTTTTCTTTGGTAAGTATCCGATACCTTTCGGTACGTTTCATATGTGACTTTAACAAATCGTTTATTTTCTTTTTTGTTAAATTTCTAAACGGAGCGGTTTTGTTTTTTACGTTTTGCTTATCAAACTCGTTTTGTAAGTTTACCATATGTCTTTTCATTGCTGTTTCGGCAAATGCTTGCATACGGGAATCTATGGTTACATGTATTTTTAGTCCGTCTTGATATAAACTATACAAATCTCCTTTATTGTCTTTAGGATTTTCTTTTATCCATTTTTTCATTTCTTTTTTAAGATATTCTCTAAAATAAGTGGCTAAACCTGCATTGTGCGTTTCGGGATGTAAGTTTAGTTTTAACGGTAATTTTTGTAGTGAATCTTTTTCCTTTTCTGTAATTATATCATTTCGATGCATTTGACGATATACTACGTTTCTTCTATTTTTAACTCCTTCTGGGTTTCTTACTGGGTTGTATAATGACGAGTTTTTAAACATTCCGACCAACATTGCTGCTTCTTCAGAGTCTAACTGCTTAGGTTCTTTTCCAAAATAAATACGTGCTGCGGAACGAATACCATCACCGTTATTCCCAAAATCATATATATTATAATACATCGCAATAATTTCTTGTTTGGTGTATTGTCGCTCCAAACGTATTGCTATAACGTATTCTCTAATTTTTTGAGTTAGTTTTTTTACTGTTGATGAGTTTTCTCTTTTATGAAACAGTAGTTTAGCTAACTGTTGTGTAATTGTACTTCCTCCTCCTCGTTTTCCTAAAAATAACGCGGCACTAAAGGTTCGTTTAAAATCGATCCCTGAATGACTATAAAAACGTTCATCTTCAGTAGCTACTAAGTTTGTTGTTAAGTGTTTTGACAAATCACTATAAGCTATTGGCGTTCTATTATCATTTAAGTAAAACTTCCCTAAAGTACTACCATTACTACTAATTATTTCAGATGCTAAGTTCGATTTTGGATTCTCTAACTCATCAAAACCTGGCATATAACCTAACATCCCTATTGATGCTAAAAAAAACGGAAATATCATAACAATAATTCCTAAAAAAAACAAAAGCCAAAATCGTTTTATTATTTTACCAAAACCTGTTTTTTTTTGTGTTGTTAGTCTTTTAGTCATTGTTTAGTTATTTTTTCTATCCTAAAGCCTACTTCTGTAATTCCATTTAAAACTTCCACCCCTAAAACGCTACCATTTTTACGCATTGCATGTGCTATTGTTATTGCGTATTGTCCGTGTTCTTTAAAACGAATTTTTTCTTTAAAAAACAGTTTATTTTCTTTTACAGAAAAACCTGTACCTAACCATTCTCCTGATGGTTTTGCCATTTCATAAGCTAACGTATCTATTGTTTGGTTATTACTTGGCGATTTTAAATTAACTATTAAATATAAATTAGAAAACTCATAACTGTTGTTATTCCTTATATTAATAAACAGGTTATATTTGTTTATAGTGTCTATATTTTTAAACTTAAATGTTACTTTGTTTTCTTTTCCCCATTGATTTGGTATCGTTTGATAGGTATCAAACATACGATTATCATCACAAGACAACAAAAGACCTATTAGCAACAAAAACACTAAACTATTACGCATCTTTTTTAGTTGAGGTTGATTTATTGTTTTGATTTTTTTGGTTTAGGTTATTCGGGTTTCTGTTGTTGTTTTTATGATTTGGGTTCGGGTTATTTGTCCCTCTTTTTGCTGTTACTTTATTTTGTGATGAATTTAAATTTTTAGCATCATCATTTTTTCTGTTTTTGTTTTTTGAATTTCTATTGTTGTTTTTACGACGTTTTTTATTGTGTTTTGGTTTGTCAAAACGAGTTAAACTATCTTGTCCAACTACGTTTTCAAAATCTATTTTTACGGTTTCTACTAACTCTGAAGCGTATTCTTCTAATGAAATTCCTTTTTCTCCTTTTTTATTTGTTTCAATAATTTCATTAGCATCTGATGCTTTTATGCAATGCCAACTCATCCAATCGCCTTCGTAAGCATACCACAAATCACCTTTAAAAATATCTATTTTTTGACAAACTGCATTTCCTTTTACAGTTTTTAGTTTTATGTTTCTGTTAGGAATGTCTTTTAAAGCATCTAAATACGAATCTAACTCAAAATTTAAGCAACATTTTAATTTTCCGCATTGTCCTGCTAATTTTTGAGGGTTTAATGATAATTGTTGATAGCGTGCTGCTGCCGTAGTTACGCTTCTAAAATCGGTTAACCATGTTGAGCAACACAACTCTCTACCACAAGAACCGATACCGCCTAAACGAGATGCTTCTTGACGAAAACCTATTTGACGCATTTCAATACGAATACTAAACTGTTGAGCAAAACCTTTAATTAATTCTCTAAAATCGACACGCTCCTCGGCAGTATAATAAAATGTAGCTTTCGACCCGTCTCCTTGAAACTCAATATCTGAAATTTTCATTTTCAGTTTTAAGGCAATTGCCATCTGACGAGCTTTTACTTTCATTGGTTCTTCTCGCTCTCTACATTTAGTCCAAATATCAATATCTCTTTGAGAAGCTTTTCGATATATTTTTTTTACTTCTTCGCTATCAATTTTTACCTTTTTTTTCTTCATTTGTACTTTAACCAGCTCACCTGTTAAAGTTACCATTCCTACATCATGACCCGGAGATACCTCTGTTGCAACCACATCACCAATTGCTAAACTTAGCTTTTCGGTGTTTTTAAAATATCCTTTTCTTCCATTTTTAAAACGGACTTCTACACAATTAAACGGTTCTTGCCCGTTTGGCAAACTCATGTTCGACAACCAATCAAAAACGGTTAATTTATTACAACTATCCGAAGCACATGTTCCGTTGCTTTTACAACCTTTTGGCTTTCCGTCATTTCCTGTACCACAACTATTACAACCCATAATTTATATAAATATCTTTTTACAGACGAATTTTATTACTAAAAAATTAATGGTAAAGATACAATTTTTCTTCTCAAGAACACAATATCCTGTTTTTTAAAATAAAAAAGCTCCTGTTTACTTTAAACAAGAGCTTTTTGTGGCTAATTCGTTACTATTTATTAATTACAAACCTAATTTTATAAGCTGTACTTAAAAAGGTAACGAACGCTAACCACCATCTAACTTACAACTACTTACTAAAAAGAAAGTAGTTGAAAATCCGTCAATACTATTTATTACATTTTTTTTTGAAAATCGCATTTGGCGCAAAAAAATTAATTATTATATCTATAAATTTAAATAACCCTAAAACTTAACTCTCGTAATTTTACCGAGATTTGCTAAAACATCACACCTGTAATGCCTCTTTATTATTAGATGCACTATTTGTAAAAAGGTTGCGTTAAAAAAAAATAATTATTTTTTTTGTTAACAAATGAATCGATATCAAATTGCGCTGTAAAAAAAGAAACTGTACCTTAGCCGAACATTAAATATAAAATAAAATGAGCGCAGATAAAGAAAAAGAAGCAAAACTAAAAGCACTAAAACTTACTTTAGACAAATTAGACAAAGCATACGGAAAAGGAACAGTAATGAAACTAGGCGATAAGGCTATTGAAGATATCGACTCTATTTCCTCTGGATCTTTGGGTTTAGATTTGGCTTTAGGAATTGGCGGATACCCAAGAGGTAGAGTTGTTGAAATTTATGGCCCTGAATCTTCTGGTAAAACAACATTAACGCTACACGCTATTGCAGAAGCACAAAAAAAAGGTGGTATCGCTGCTTTTATTGATGCGGAACATGCTTTTGATCGTTTTTATGCCGAAAATTTAGGTATTGATGTCGACAACTTAATTATCTCACAACCTGATAACGGCGAACAAGCGTTAGAAATTACCGAAAACTTAATTCGCTCTGGAGCTATTGATATTATTGTAATTGATTCCGTTGCCGCATTAACTCCTAGAAGTGAAATTGAAGGAGAAATGGGAGATTCTAAAATGGGATTACATGCTCGTTTAATGTCGCAAGCACTTCGTAAACTAACAGGTGCAATTAGTAAAACCAATTGTACTGTGATTTTTATCAATCAATTACGTGAAAAAATTGGCGTTATGTTTGGCAACCCTGAAACTACAACTGGAGGTAATGCTTTAAAGTTTTATGCTTCTATACGGTTAGATATTAGACGATCTACCCAAATAAAAGACAGTGACGGCAATGTTTTAGGAAACAAAACCCGTGTTAAAGTTGTAAAAAATAAAGTAGCACCACCTTTTCAAAAAACAGAATTTGATATCATGTATGGCAAAGGAATATCCAAAGTCGGAGAAATTATTGACTTAGGCGTTGAGTTTGAAATTATTAAAAAAGCTGGATCTTGGTTTAGCTATGGAGACACCAAATTAGGACAAGGTAGGGATGCCGTAAAAAGCCTATTATTAGACAACCCTGAACTAATGGACGAATTAGAAACTAAAATTGTTACTGCTATTTCTGAAAAAAAATAGTTTTTTAATTATGATGCTATAAAAACGTTTTTAATTTATTTAAAAGCGTTTTTTTTTGTTTACCACGCAACCTTTTGTATATTTATGCATCTTGCTAATATAGAAACATTATATAGTTATGAAAAAATACATTATACTTATCTTAATTAGCTGTATGGCTTTTAGCTGCACTCCTGACGATAGTAATAATATTACCTACTATTCCGAAGTTTTACCCATAGCATCTATAAATTTACCTGCTACATTTACTTTAGGAGTAAACTATGAAATTGAGTTTACTTTTATTAAACCCACAAGTTGCCACAATTACAAAAACCTACTATACATTACAGAAGGAAAAAACAGAGTGCTTGCCGTAAACAGTAACGTTTTTAACAATATAAACTGCACAAACCTAACTACAGGAAATATAATTACACATCGCTTTAACTTTGTAGCTACCGAAAACCATAATACCTATAAATTTTACATTTGGAAAGGAAAAGACAGCTTAGGAAACGATATTTATGATGAGATAGAAATACCTGTTAATTAACAAAAAACCTATGAGTTTAAAAAAACTCATTATAAAATGTAAGAAACAAAATATTAAAGCACAGGGCGAATTGTACCAGCAGTTTTCAAGTACATTATTTGGCTTATGTTTAAAATATTCTAGCAATTATGCAGAAGCGCAAGACAATCTGCAAGATGCCTTTATGACTATTTTTGAGAAAATAAAACAATATAACGGTAAAGGTTCTTTTGAAGGTTGGCTAAAACGAATTGTAATTAATACCGCTTTACAACGCTACCGAAAAAATAGTGTTTTAAGTGTCATAAAAAATGATGACTTTATAACAGAAACAATACACATAGAAGCTAACGAAACACCATCATTAGATTTTTTATTAAGCATTATTCAGCAATTACCAGACCGATACAGATTAGTATTTAATTTATATGTTTTAGACAACTATACACACAAGGAAATCTCAAAAATGCTTAATATATCGGTAGGCACATCAAAATCAAACCTATCAAGATCAAGATTAATTTTGAAAGAAAAAATAGAAAATAACAACGAATTTAAACATCAGAAAACCCGATAACAATGGGAAATAAAAAAAACATAGACAAATTGTTTCAAAAACAATTTAAAAATTTTAATGAAACACCAAACCACATTATTTGGGAGCAACTTAAAAACAATTTAGAAACTAACGCTAACAAAAAAAGAAAAGCACTTCCGTTTTGGATGTACTTTGGCAGTATTGCTGCAGGTATCGCAATACTAATAACGCCTGTCGTACAGCAATTTACCGCTAAAAAACCGATACCTAATGTGGTAACTACAACAAAAAACCGTACAAATGCAAATCAGTTACTAAAAGAAAAAAGGAAAATCAAGGAAACGCAAACCACAATATCAAAAACCTCTTTGAGTAAAAAAAATACTGAAAATCTTACTAAAACAATAAACAATTTTACGCAAACAAAAACCAACACACACAAAAATGTAAACAATACAAATAATTCAATTGCTAACAATACAACTACACTTAAAAACAAAAATTGGAATACCAACTTACTAAAAAAAATAACTGCTAAAAATAATAATTATCAAAATACGTTTCAAAAAAAGAAAACAAACTTAACTAACAATACGCTGTTTCCTCGTAAAAACATAAAAAACAACACCATCATTTTAATTGCTAAACAAATTACGACACCTAATAATAATGCTTTGAGCAAAAAAACATCACCATTATCCTATCAAAAAGAAAATAACACCCCTAAAAACAACATTACAATTGTCAATACCTTAACAGATAAAACGCTTCAAAAAAACACCACTAAAAAAAATGTTTTTGCAGTAAATTTAAAAGAAAAAGAAAAATTAATTTCCAAAAAAAAGAAAACTATTGAAGAGGCAATTTTAGAGAAAAAAAATGAAGGAGCTGAAGAGGTTGTGAACAACATAAACTCACCACTAAACAAATGGGATATTAGCACCAATATAGCACCTGTTTACTACAACACATTAAGTTCAGGGTCTCCGTTAGACAATCAGTTTATCGATAATAAAAAAACTGGAGAAGTTAATGCGAGTTACGGTATAAATGCCAGTTACAAAATTAACAGAAAGTTAAAAATAAGAACAGGAATTCATAAACTAGAACTCTCATACAACACACAAAACGTAGCCGTTTTACCAATAAGTATTGGCTTAGGAAACGGTGCGCCTGACTTAAGAGGTCTTACTTCCAGTAACGGAATATCGTTAAACATTACTAACGGAAACAACTACACTGTTTCTCAAATACCTGAAGCATTTGATGGTTTTTTTAGCTCCAACCTTAACCAACGTTTTGGTTATTTAGAAGTGCCTTTGGAGGTAAGTTATGCCCTTTTTGTTAAAAAAATAACCATTAATGTTATTGGTGGTTTTAGTTCTTTCTTTTTAAACAAAAATGAAGTGTACGCTGAAACTAATAATAATAAAATTTATTTAGGCAAAGGAAATAACCTCAATAACATCAGTTTTAGCTCCAATATTGGTGTTGGGTTCAGTTATCATCTTTCAAAAAAAATAGCATTTAATATGGAACCTACTTTTAAATATCAACTCAATTCATTTACAAATGATTCGGGTAATTTTAAACCGTATATCTTAGGTATTTATACCGGTTTAAGTTTTAAATTTTAGTTTTAAGTTGGTTAGGCTTTTTTTACTACGCTATTGCAGTAAAAAAACGAAACGCTCCTAATTTATTTAGGAGCGTTTTTTTTTATTCATTTTTTAATTATTTTCGTTCAGTTATCCGTTCAGTTTATAATATTTTAATTCATTATAAATCACATTATATGTTTTCTCTTTTAACATATTTTTATCATTTAAAGTTAACTCTTTTGTAAATATTGGTTTATGTATAGTTGCCCTCATTTTACCAGGAGAACCTCCATTTAAAAAATTGTACGGTAATCGTTTTTTATTATCTACAAAACTCATTGGCAAAATAGGTATTTGATGCGCTATTGCTAACCGAAAAGCACCACTTTTAAAGTCGCATAATAAATCACACTCATCAAAAACACCTCCTTCAGGGAAAATACAAATTCCTAAGCCTTGTCGCAACCTTTTTTGAGCACTTTCAAAAACATCTATTTTACTTTTTTGATTATCTCTATCTACTAAAATACATGTCCGTTTGTAAAAAAAACCGAATAACGGAATTTTTGCTAGTTCTTTTTTACCTACAAAAACAAATGGTGTTTTAGTTACGATAAGCATTAACATAATATCCGTCATCGAGGTATGATTTGCTACAAACATATAACTTTTACCTTTTTCTAGTTTAGTTTCTGTTTTTCGTTTTACTTTAAACCCCATTCCTATTAAAATAATTTTAGCCCAAATACGTGCCAATTTAAAAAAAAACGGATACCATTTATCTTTACTTACCGATATTAATAATAATGGAAATAAAATGAGTATTGGTATTGCTATTAACGTAAAAAACCAAATTCTATACGCAATTCTTCCTGTTTTTACAATTATTTTCATTTGTTTTATATAAAGCATCAAAAATAACTTTTTTATAATGAATGCTTTATATAAGTTTGTATAAAATTTAGTTTTATACAGATGGCAAGAATATTAACAGGTATACAAAGTACAGGAACTCCACATTTAGGAAATTTATTAGGCGCAATTATCCCTGCTATAGAAATGGCAAATAACACCCAAAATGATGCGTTTTTATTTATTGCAGACATGCACTCTTTAACTCAAATAAAAGACGGGAAAACATTAAGACAAAACACATACAGCACCGCAGCAACATGGTTAGCTTTAGGTTTAAATGTAAGTAATTCGGTTTTTTACAGGCAAAGCGATGTGCCACAAGTAACCGAATTAGCGTGGTATTTAAATTGTTTTATGCCATTTAAACGTTTAGAACTAGCACATTCTTTTAAAGACAAATCAGACCGACTAGCAGACGTGAATGGAGGCTTGTTTACTTACCCAATACTAATGGCAGCAGATATTTTACTGTATGATGCCGAAATTATACCTGTTGGAAAAGACCAATTACAACATATAGAAATGACTCGTGATGTGGCTACTCGTTTTCACACCAAATTAGGAGAAACCTTCGTTTTACCTAAGGCTACAGTTGCAAAAAACACAATGTTAGTACCTGGAACAGATGGTAAAAAAATGAGCAAGAGTAAAAATAATTACATCAATATATTTTTAGCCGATAAAAAATTACGAAAACAAATAATGAGTATAAAAACTGACAGCACTCCATTAGAAGACCCGAAAAATTGGGAAAATTGTAATTTATTTTCATTATACCAGTTGTTAGCTTCTCCAAAACAAATAGTTGAAATGAAAGCTAATTATAAAAATGGAAACTACGGTTACGGACACGCAAAACAAGCATTTTTTGAATTAATTATTGAAAAATTTAAAAATGAGCGCAATTTATATAACCATTATATGAACAACCTAAATGAAATAGATGTTGCTTTAAAAATTGGAGCAAAAAAAGCAAACATTGTTGCTCATGAAGTTTTACAACGTGTTCGAAAAAAAGTAGGATATTAATTAGTCATACCAAAAAGATAACTCTGCTGTAAAAAATAATATTTGATTGCGCAAGTAATTCTAAAATAATATCTAGACGTAAACAAAAACATGAGTGTTATTATAGAGGCAACAAAACATTTGATTAATCCATAAATTATCAGTTTTTCTTCGCACATTATTCTTAGTAAAATACTTTACACTTTTACATATTCTCTACTTCAAATTAGTTTATAATGAATATCTTTATTTAAAAAAATATTTCTTACTACTTTTTATTGATTTTTGTACTTTTCTTCTAAAATATCAATCTTCATATATTTAATCGGAAATACTCTCTATTGAGCTTGTTTAAACTATTAAACACTTGATATTGGTTTTTTTAAAAGATACCTCTTAGAAACTG
>CAZWNY010000051.1:0-13966 GCA_964635575.1 uncultured Kordia sp.
TCTACTATTAAAAATCATATTTTTTATTTAGAATTAAATTCACAGTCTTTATAATTTTAGCTTTATCAAAAAAAAACAATGCTTTTAAAATAATAGAATCATTACTGTTGTATAAAACTAGATATTACCTTTACTAAATTAGGATTATTTTTTTTGTGTGGCATATTATATAATTTGGCATTTTCTTGAGCATTTTTTGTTTCAATGGTTTTTAGTACATGATTCATATTTTTAATAATCACATACTTACTATCTTTTTTTGCCTCTTTTAACAATTGAGCTTCATCAACACTTACTTGTATGTCTTTATCGCCATTAATGATTAATATTGGCATTTGTAATTTGCTAATAATTTGGGTTGGCGAATGTTTCATCCAACTCATCATAAACGGTTGAATTTCTAAATTAAAAATATTGGCTAAATGTATACTAAAATTTGTATCTATTTTTTCAGTTTTTAAAATATCGAATGTTTTTTGAGCCTTATCCAACATACTTTGCTGTACGCCCATATTTTTTAGTTGCTCCATAACCACAACATCAATACTATTTCCTGCACCTGATAAGGAAATAAAGCCTTTTACGTTTTCTGAACTTGCTAGCATCCCAACTAAAGACCCTTGACTGTGTCCAATATATAAATGTTTTTAAAAGAATTTTGTTTTGCAAAGTAACTAATTACTTTTTTTGCATCGGCAACAAAGTCATCAAACCTAACTTTACTAATTGCGTTTTTACTTGTTCCGTTTTTTAACATGATAATCGCACGTTTATCGTATCTAAAAGTAGCAAAACCTTCTGCTGTTAGGTCTTCTGCTAAAAATTTAAGTGAATTGTTTTTTACAAAGTTCTGATTTCCGTCTCTATCTGTTGGTCCTGATCCTGGAATAATAATAACTAAGGTTTCTGTTTTTTTATTTGGCATTAGCAAAGTTCCTTCTACATAGTTTGTAATCATTAAGTTTTGTGAAAAAGAAAAAGTGCATGTTATTATTGCTAAAAATAAAGTAAATAATTTCATAATTAGGTGTTTTTATTAAAATTGATAATACAAATTATAGTCCTAAAAATCATGTTTTTTCTTTTTTAAACTCAAAGTAAGAATATGCAATAGGCACAATACTAATTACAGCAACAATTAATAGCATTGCATAGCTGCTTTTTTCTTTATTAAGTAATAGACTGCAAATAATAATTAATAATCCGCCAGCAATCCAAATTTTACCGCCTAATTGATGGGTTTTTTTCCAAACGGTTTCACTTTCTAATGTCCATGGAGTTTTTATACCTATAAAATAATTGGGTTTTATAGTTTGAAAATAGTTTCCTAATCCTATAAAAAACAAACCGATAATCAATTCTATTTTAAAACTTTCAATAGTCTGTTTTTGGGTCGTATATAAAATACCTATTGCTAAAACGGACATAAAGGCAACTAACATAAATTTAAGATGTGTATATTTTTTACCCATTTGCTCTAATTTATTTTTAGGATCTATTTTCGGGACAATTAACAACATTAAATATGTAAATACAGGAAAAGAGGTTAAAAAGAAAGTGCTGTTTTTGCTTCCCCAACCGTCAATTTCTCCTTTTATATTCCAATGTATTGGTATTTTACTAGGTAAGCTATCCCAAATGTATCCTAAATAAAGTATTGGTAGTATACAAAGTATTAATATTGGTAATTCTTTTTTAAAATTCATAATTATAATTGGTTTTTTAGCATTGTAGATAATAATTTTTTATGATTTTTTAAATGATACAATCCATTGCAACACATCTTCCATAACAGTTGTGTTTAATGAATAGTAAATAAATTGTCCTTTTTTTTCAAAACTTACTAATTCTGCGCGTTTTAAGACATCTAAATGATGAGAGATACTTGGTTTTGAAACCTTAAAAGCATCAGAGATTTCGCCTGCAGAACATTTTTTTTCTTTTAATAATGACAAAATTGATCTTCGGGTTTCATCATTTAAGGCTTTAAATATTAAATTCATTTATTATATTTAGATATTTAGACAAATATCTAAATACTTTTTTGAATAAAAAAATAATATTAAAAAAAAATTCTAATTAACAAATCAATTTGTTTGTGTATTTGTGGGGAAAAGTTTTAATAAACTCAAAAAGAAATATATATTTTTTTATCAATTTTTATATAAAAACAAATACAATTATCCTTATAAAGCTAACCGCAAGTATTTTCGTAAAAAATAAGTAAAGTAAACCCTTAAAATTTCCCTGCTATTTTTTATATTTGCGGAGCTTTAAAATATAACTTAAGTATATTATGAATTTACACGAATATCAAGGAAAAGAAATATTAAATAGTTTTGGTGTTAGAATACAACGCGGAATTGTAGTACAAACAGCTGAAGAAGCAGTAACTGCAGCTAAAAAATTAACTCAAGAAACCGGTACAGGTTGGCACGTAATAAAAGCACAAGTACACGCAGGTGGACGTGGAAAAGGAGGCGGAGTTAAGTTAGCAAAAAACTTAGACGAAGTAAAAGAAATAGCAAATACTATTATTGGAATGGATTTAGTAACTCCACAAACCTCAGCAGAAGGCAAAAGAGTACACCAAATATTAGTAACTGAAGATGTATATTATCCTGGAGAAACAGAAACTAGTGAGTTTTATGTGTCTGTTTTATTAAACAGAGCAACTGGGCGAAATATGGTAATGTATTCTACCGAAGGTGGTATGGATATTGAAACCGTTGCTGAAGAAACTCCTCATTTAATTTTTACTGAAGAAATTAATCCTGCAACAGGTTTATTGCCGTTTCAAGCACGTAAAATAGCATTTAACTTAGGATTATCTGGTCAGGCGTTTAAAGAAATGAGCAAATTTGTAACCGCACTATATACTGCGTACGTACAATCCGATTCATCTATGTTTGAAATTAACCCTGTGTTAAAAACTTCAGACAACCTTATAATGGCAGTAGATGCAAAAGTAACTATTGATGATAATGCTTTGTTTCGTCGTAAAAAATATGCAGAAATGCGTGATTTACGAGAAGAAAACCCTATTGAAGTAGAAGCAGGAGCTTTGGGATTAAATTATGTAGATTTAGACGGAAATGTTGGATGCATGGTAAACGGAGCTGGTTTAGCAATGGCAACGATGGATTTAATTAAAATGTCTGGTGGCGAACCAGCAAATTTTTTAGATGTTGGAGGTACCGCAGATGCAGAACGTGTTGAAGCTGGTTTTCGTATTATTTTAAAAGACCCAAATGTAAAAGCAATTTTGGTAAACATTTTTGGTGGTATTGTGCGTTGTGATCGTGTTGCTGAAGGAATTATTGCAGCCTTTAAAAACATGGGAGATGACATGAATGTACCATTAATAGTTCGTTTACAAGGTACAAATGCGGATATTGCTAAAAAAATGATTGACGATTCTGGTTTACCAGTAAAATCTGCAACTGCTTTTCAAGAAGCAGCAGATAAAGTAAAAGAAGTTTTAGCATAAAACTTTCTTATATAACTTTAACGCTGCAAGTATCTTTTTCATTACGAAACTAAGTACTTACGGATTTTAAAAATTTTATTTAAAAAAACCTGCTAATTTAAAAAATTAGCAGGTTTTTTTGTGTATCGAAAAAAGTTATATTATATAATTAACCTACCACTCTACTCCTTCAAAATTATGTTGTTTTGCATAGGCAATAGTATTTCCCAAATACTCTTCTATATTATAATCTGGTACTGGCACAATACTTTCTAATAGTTTTGTGTCAAACTCATAAGGTATAGATGTTAAATATCTGTTTAGATGCAAACCGATAGTTTTATAATAAATTTTTTCTAATCTGTTTTTGCCTTCTAAAACAAAGTTATTGTCTAAGGTGTTTATAAACGTAAAACCTTTAAAATCTACGGTTTCAATAATCCGTTTCATTCCTTCTAATACATTAGTGCTTTTTGGTTGTACAATGTTTAATTGAGCTATATTTTTAGTAAAAACAGTCGAAATTACCTTAGCTACATAATCTACTGGAACAATATTTAAACCTGTTTCTGTATTTATAGCCAAACGGATAGTACTATTTTTTAATAAAGGGTTATTATAAAAAAACTTTCCTAATAAATAATATACCATATATTTTGAAATAAAATATTTTGAAGTTTCAAAAATATTACCACCTAATACGCTAGGACGAAGTATTTGTATTTCTACTTTTTCTTTTTTACCTGTTGCTAATAAAAATTGCTCTGTTGCATGTTTAGATGCTTCATAAAAATTACGAAATTTTGGTGTTTTATTATGATAATCATTATCGATTAAACCACCTATATCACCAATACTAAACGCTGTACTTATATAGCTAAACTTAGTTATATAGCCTAAAAAAGTATTGAATATTTTTTTAGTAAACGCTAAGTTTCCGTTATAAATAATTTCTTTTTGATTTTCATCTGTAGATAAGTTTACACAACCTGCTGAGTGTATAAAATAATTAATATCAGATGCTAACAAATAGTTTTCTGGGCTTAAAAATGCTTCGGTTTCTAATACTTGTATCTTATTTAAAATAGAAGCATTATTATTTAAAATATATGAAGGAGTTGCACTATTAGTTAATATATTATTTATTCGATTTTGCGCACTTATATTTCCTTTATTTCTAACCAGTAAATAAATACGTGTAATTTCTTTTTGGCGCAACAGTTTATATAAAACTTGCGAACCTAATGTGCCTGTTACTCCTGTTAAAATTACATTCATTTTTTAAATTTTCAACAAAAATAAGGGTTTAACTAATACTATTAGCTACTAATTGTAGTATTTTTTCAAATTGCTCTTTAATAGATTGGTTTGAGTTGTCTATCTCTATCGCATCTGATGCTTTTTTTAACGGTGAGTTTTCTCGATTAGAGTCAATATAATCTCGTTCTCTTACGTTATGTAACACTTCTTCAAAGGTTACCTTATCTCCTCTTTTTATTAACTCGTCATATCTACGTTGTGCACGTATTGTATCTGAAGCGGTCATAAATAATTTTAAATCTGCATCAGGAAAAACTACAGTTCCAATATCTCTTCCATCCATTACCACGTTTGTGTTTTTACCTATTTCTTGTTGTTGTTTTACTAATAAGTAACGTACTTCAGCTACCGTTGATACTTTACTCACAAAACTAGATATGTGCATTGTTCTTATTTCCTTCTCAATATTTTTATCGTTTAAATATAGTTCTGCAAAACCTACTGTTGCATTAAACTTAAAACTAATAGATATTTCATGTAGTTTTGATACTAATTCATTTATATTAAAATGTGCATCGGAAATAAGTTTATTTTTAAGTGCAAAATAAGTTACTGCTCTGTACATCGCTCCAGTATCTACATACACAAACCCTAGTTTGGCAGCTAATTGTTTGGCTAAAGTGCTTTTTCCTGTAGAAGAAAATCCATCAATAGCTATTATTCTTGTTTTCGAACTCAATTGTTATCTAAATTTATATTTAATCCAAAAGCATGTACACTTGTTGCTGCACTATATTTTTGAAAAGCGTAATTTACTCTAAATCGTTTTAATTTAACTCCAAAACCTGCCGTTAACCCTGAAAAAACTCTGTTTCCCTCAATCAACAATTCATTTCCTCTTCTAAAATTATATCCTACACGAAGGTTTATTGCTTTACCATGAAATAGCTCTGCTCCTATAATTATATGTCGCATAAAGTTATTTACTACAGATACTTTTTCTGGGGTTATCACTCCATTTAAGTCGACCGTTGCACGTGCTGGGTTAATAAACGAAACATCCCATTGTTGTAAATTTTCATAAACAACATGAAATTTTAAAGGTAAGTTTTCTAATTTTTTTGCGAATGCTAAATCTACATGAAAAGGAATGTTTTCTTTAATATCATCAAACGCTGTAAATTGTTTCCCTATGTTAGAAGCTACAAGGGTTAATTGTGAATTTTTATCTTTAAAATCATACAATAACGCTAAATCTATCGCTGCCCCTATTGATGAGAATTCGGCTAATTTTGAGGATATTAACTTTACATTTGCTCCTATTTTTAAATTGGAGTTTGCTACTGCATGCCGATATCCTACTGTTAGTGCGAACTCATTACCTGTAAAGTCTTCGGTTTGTGTACCAAACTCATCATAACCTGCAAAGGTTCCGTAATCTATATAAGTAATACCTCCTGCAAATAAATGCTTTTTATCTGAAAAACTTTTGGAAAATGCCATACTTCCGTAAGTAATGTCTGCAAAATAATTTACAAAATTTAATGCTATTTTACCGTCCATTTCATCATTTATAGCAGCAGGATTATGAAGTGCTTGCGAAACATCCCAATCATTATTAGTAAGCACTTTGCCCCCTAAAGCCGCTTGACGTGGAGACGACACTAATGTTAAAAATTGATATGCGTTTTGTCCTCCTATTTGTGCAGAAAGCACAAAAGCACTTAGTCCTAAAAAAACATAAATAATAGTTTTAATCATATTTGCAAAGTAAGTAATTATAACTGAGAACGTTTTGTTTTTTTATTTATTTTATTATAAGTTCTAAATTTCCTTTTTCGATTTTAGGTAAAACTTTAGGTTGTAAAAAACAACTAATTACATTACATTACATTCAATTTAATTTATCTTTAATTGTTGTCCAACAATAATATTGTTATCCTCTAAATTATTTAACGTCTTTAAATCCGCTACACTCATATGGTATTGTTTTGATATTAAATATAAGCTTTCCCCTCTATTTACCGTGTGTATATTTGAGCTTATATTTTCTGATTTTACAACATTATTTTGCAACTGTAGAGTTTGACCAATACTTAATGTATTTGATAATAGCTTATTTAATGTTTTTAATTGTACTACCGTTAATCCGTGTTTTTTAGATATTGAATATAAGGTTTCTCCTGAACTCACTACATGCGTTATTTTTATTGATGTTGCAATTTTTGGCAATGTAGATGATGATGTAAATCCTTTTAATTTTATTTTTTTATACCGCTTAGCTGTTGCTCCTGAGTTCGAAACCACTTTTCCTGTTATTGTGTTTAAAAACGCAGGTTTACCATCTAAAATAATAGGCACAATTTCTTTAGATTGTGCGTACGTTAATGTAGTTAATAGCACGAGTACTCCGATACTTAGTTTTTTCATTTTTTATATTAATTTTTTATAATTTTTAACTTTGTTTTTCGTAACTGCAATAGCTATTACTTCTTTCATTTCGGTAACATAATGAAAAGTTAATCCTTTTAGGTATTCTTTTTTAATTTCAAGGATGTCTTTTTCGTTTTCTTTACACAAAATAATTTCTTTAATTTTTGCTCGTTTAGCAGCTAATATTTTTTCTTTAATTCCACCAACTGGCAACACTTTACCACGCAAAGTAATTTCACCTGTCATTGCTAAACTCTTTTTTACTTTTTTTTGTGTAAATAAAGATACTAATGATGTTAACATGGTAATACCTGCGCTTGGACCATCTTTTGGAGTTGCTCCTTCTGGCACATGTATATGTATATTGTACTTTTCTAAAATTTGAAAATCAATATTAAAATCAGAAGCATTTGCTTTAATATATTCTAAGGCTATCGTTGCCGATTCTTTCATTACTTTTCCTAAATTACCTGTAATAGATAAATTCCCTTTACCTTTAGATAAAATAGACTCTATAAATAAAATATCGCCTCCAACACTTGTCCATGCTAAACCTGTTACTACTCCTGCCACATTATTGTTTTCGTATTTATCGCGTTCCATACGTGCTGGCCCCAATACTTTTAATACATCTTCTTGAGTTAGTTTTTTATTGTAATTTTCTTCCATTACAATAGATTTCGCTACATAACGTACTACTTTCGCTATGGTTTTATCTAATCCTCTAACACCAGATTCTCTGGTGTACCCTTCTACAATAAGCTCTAATTCCTTTTTATTAATTTTTAAATTTTTTGAAGATAGACCGTGTTCTTTTAATTGTTTTGGTAATAAATGATTGTTTGCAATTTCTACCTTTTCTTCAACGGTATAACCTGTTACATCTATAATTTCCATACGATCTCGCAATGCAGGCTGTATGGTAGATAAGTTGTTTGCTGTAGCAATAAACATTACTTTAGATAGGTCATATCCGACTTCTAAAAAATTATCATAAAATTCTGAATTTTGTTCAGGGTCTAATACCTCTAACATTGCTGAAGATGGGTCTCCATTATGTGATGACGATAATTTATCTATTTCATCTAACACAAATACAGGATTTGATGTTCCTGCTTTTTTCAGACTTTGTATTAAACGCCCTGGCATTGCACCAATATAAGTTTTACGATGCCCTCTTATTTCGGCTTCATCTCGTAAACCGCCTAAAGAAATTCGCACATACTCACGTCCTAATGCTTCTGCTATAGATTTTCCTAAAGATGTTTTTCCTACTCCTGGTGGTCCGTATAGACATAAAATTGGTGATTTCATATCATTACGTAATTTTAAAACGGCTAAATATTCAATAATTCTACGTTTTACGTCTTCTAAACCGTAATGATCTCTATCTAATATTTTTTGTGCTTTTTTTAAATCAAACTTATCTTTCGAAAAATTGTCCCAAGGCAACTCTAAAAACAGTTCTAAATAATTGCGTTGTATTCCAAATTCTGGTGCATTCGGGTTAATTCGTGACATTTTAGATAGCTCTTTATCAAAATGTTTTGAAATTTTATCGTTCCATTTTTTACTTTTTGCTTTGGCTCGCATTTCTGCAATTTCAGCTTCATGAGAAGTACCGCCTAATTCTTCTTGGATAGTTTTCATTTGCTGTTGCAAAAAGTAATCGCGTTGTTGTTTATCTAAATCCGTACGAACTTTGTCTTGTATGTCATTTTTTAACGATAGTTTTTGATGTTCTAGCGTCATGTGCTTTAACGTAGCAAATGCCCTTTCTGACAATTTTTTTATGGCTAACAATTCTTGTTTTTGAGTTACACTCAAATTTATGTTAGACGAGATAAAGTTGATTAAAAAGGAACTACTTTCTATGTTTTTTATTGCAAAAGACGCTTCTGATGGTATGGTAGGGCTTTCATCTATAATCCGTAACGATAAGTCTTTCATAGATTCTATAACTGCTATAAATTCTTTATCATTTTTATCTGGACGTTCTTCTGGCATTTCGGTAACCGTAGCTTTTATGTAAGGTTCTTCCGTAATTATTTCATTTATAACAAACTTTTTTTGCCCTTGTATAATTACCGTTGTGTTACCATCTGGCATTTTTAAAACTCGTAAAATACGAGCTACCGTACCTGTATGATAAATTTCGGAGGCACTCGGGTCTTCTATTTTTTCATCTTTTTGAGCAACTACACCAATTGTTTGTTTGTTGGCATGCGCATCATTTAATAGTTTAATCGATTTATCTCTTCCTGCGGTAATAGGTATTACTACTCCTGGAAATAAAACCGTATTTCGCAATGCTAAAATTGGAAGCTCTTTAGGTAAATCTTCCTTATTTATTTCGTCTTCATCTTCAGATGTCATTAACGGTATAAACTCTGCATCGGTTTCTATTTGCTGTAATGACAGATTGTCTATTTTTATAAATTGTGAGTTACTCATAGTATTATTATTTTTGTCAAACTGTCACTTTAAAACAATTCTATTTTTTTTTAAAACAAACTAATTTACTAATTAACAATTAATTATATATAATTTAGTATATTTTTTGTTTTATATATTATAGCGAAAACAATTTTAATGCCACACAAAAAAAGCAACGAAAATTCGTTGCTTTTTTTTATTAAAATTCATTTTTTTATTCCAAGTCAAAAGAGTTGTTAGCCACTATTTTATCATTTCTAAAAACATTTATAAAATAAGTTCCTTTTGCAAAACCTTTTTTTGGTTCTGATATATATTCGCAAATATTTAATGCTTTCTTATCGTAATTAAATTTTGATTTTAAAGTATAATCTAGTATATTATTTCCAAATTTTAGTGTTGAATTTTCACCTAAAATATTATTTCCTGGAGCAATTACTTGTATATATAATTCTTGACTACCTTTATCTGCAAGAGCATTTGGAGCTAATGAAAAACATATTTTTAATTTATTTGCTCTACGTGCTTTATTGGTTAGTATTTGTTTTCCTGATTTTCTTTCTTTTATTGAAATTCCTTTTAACGCTAATACCACAACCTCAGAAGCTATTTGTATTTTCTTATTATTTATTACAACTTGAGTTGCTAGTGAATTGTTTAACTTTTTTTGCGCGTTCAACTTTCCTGATATGGAATCTTTTTCTGAAACTAAAAGCTTATTTGCCATTTGTAGCATATCATTTTTAATCATTAAATCTTCAATATCCATTTTTAACTTTAAATACTTGTTTTTATATTTTGATAAAGTACCAATAGATATTTCTGCATTATTTAATTTATTTAACATTTCATCCAAATCATCGCGTTGCTTAATTAAGTCTTCATTTAAAACGTCATTTTCTTCAATTTTTTGATTGAGAAGTACTTTTTGATTTTTTAAGTCCTCTTTTAAATTTGTAATTTCAGTAGTTAATGTAGTTTTGGCTTCTTTTAGTTCTGTGTTTTTCGAAAAATACATTGCACTTGCACCTGCTAACAGTAGAACTAAAAGTCCTATTATTATTTTTGACACGTTATTATTATTTTCTTTTTTTTTAGATATTCTATCTGACGAATTCTCTGTTTTTTTTTCTAACATAATTTATTATACAATTTAAGTAATATTATTTAAAGCTCAAATTTACTATTTTTATTGTAAAAAAACAGTATTAATTTCTTATTTTTACATTATAAATAGCATTCATAAAACAAAAATATGTCAGCGTTAAAAATTTATACTCAAAAAGAAGTTTTTTCTTTTATAAACATCAGAAAAGGAGAAGAAAAATTTGGAGAAAAAGTTAAATATATTTCCGATCCTAAAAAACTAACTGAAGAACTTCAAGTCTCAAAAGCTAAATATGTGCTTTTCGGAATTAACGAATCTATTGGGATTAAAGCAAATAAAGGAATTCAAGGGGCCGAAACTACATTTAAAAATACTTTAAAAAGTTTATTAAACACTCAAAACAATAATTTTAACAAAGGAAAAAAAGTGTTGATTTTGGGTTACTTAGATTTTTCTGAACATCTAAAAAAATCTAAAAAATTAAATCCTAATAAAAAAGAAGATGCACAACAACTATATAGTTTTGTAAACGACATTGACAAAGAGGTTAGTGATTTGGTATTTACCATTATAAAATCAGGAAAAACACCTATTATTATTGGTGGCGGACACAACAATGCTTACGGAAACATAAAAGGCGCTTCACTTGCTTTAAATACACCCATAAATGTCGTTAACTTTGACGCACATAGTGATTTTAGAAGTTTAGAAGGAAGACATTCTGGTAACGGATTTTCGTATGCTTTTAACGAAGGTTTTTTGCATCGCTATTTTATTTTTGGATTACATAAAAACTATACCTCATCATCTATATTTAACACCTTAAAAAAACACTCGAAACAAATTAAATACAACACTTTTGAAGATATTACCATTGAAAACAATACTACTTTTAACAACGAACTAAAAGTTGTCAAAAAATTTTTAATCGATAAAAAAGCAGGAATCGAAATTGACTTAGATGCAGTACAAAACATTGCCAGTAGTGCAATAACACCTTCTGGGTTTAGCGTTAATAAAACCCGACAATTCATTAATCACTTTAAATCGTATAAAAAAACAGCATACTTACATATTTGCGAAGGCGCAAGTGGTTTAGAAAACTCTAACAACAATCAAACAGGTAAATTAATTAGTTATTTAATTACTGATTTTATTCGGAAATAAAAATTTTAGCCAAAAAAATGTTAATTGTAATTTTAAATAATACTTATTTTAGTATTTTTGGCTATTCAAAAATTTATGAAAATTGTAAAAAAAAGTCCATCTCATGGCAATACAAATTATGAAAAAAATTGTAACTTATAGTATCCTATTAATATTAGTAACACTAAGTAGTTGTGTTTCTAAAAAAAAGTTTACCGAATTAACTTCTAAACAAAAAAACACACAAGACTTATTAAATACTGCAACCGTTAAATTAAACAGTTGCTTAGAAGATAGAGCTTCAGCGACTGCAAGAGCAAAAGCTTTGGGAGAACAATTAGCTAAATTACACAAAACAAATAGTGGTCTTATTCAAAGCTCTCAAAGCATGACTATTTTAACAACTAAAGGTGCTAAAAACTTAGAAAAATCTTTAGAAAGTTTAAGGGAAAAAGATTTAAAAATTACTCGACTACAAGACGCGTTAACCAAAAAAGATAGCGTTACCCTAGCTATTGTTACCAGCTTAAAAAGTGCAGTCGGCATTAGTGATCCTGATATTAATATTGAAGTAGAAAAAGGAGTAGTTTTTATTTCTATTGCCGATAAATTATTATTTAAAAGCGGTAGTTATAACGTAACTAGTAAAGCTAAAAATGTATTAGCCAAGGTTGCAAAAGTAGTTAAGAGCAAACCTGATTTTGAGTGTATGGTTGAAGGACATACCGATAATATATCGTACAAAAAAGGAGTTTTAATTGATAATTGGGATTTAAGCGTAAAACGTTCGACCTCTATTATTAGAGTGCTGCAAGAAATGGGAGTAAACCCTGCTCAACTTATTGCTGCAGGACGTAGCTATCACGTGCCGTTAGTTGCAAATGACTCCAGAGAAAACAGAGCAATAAACCGAAGAACTCGTATTATTGTGTTGCCAAGAATTGATCAGTTTTACGAAATGATTGAAAAAGAAATGAAAAACTTATCTACTAAATAATTTTATTTTTAGAAGGCGTAACCATAAAGTTTTTTAAATAATAAGGTTCAAAATAAGCGACATCTTCGATGTCGTTTTTTTTGTATTTAAGATTTGATAATTCACTCATATCTTTAGCAGAAGGCAATACTTCATCTAAAAAAACAGCATTTTTATGCGTTAAAACAGTTTGTAATTTTTTAACCGCATTACCAATAAAATATACTTTATTTTTTATTAGAAAATCTTCAAAATAAGTGTTGTCAAAAATAGTTGCGCTTACTTGTTTTACTTGTTTGTAGCTGCAATCATAAACTGCTGTATATGCTTCCATTCGGCGCGCATCTATCATTGCAATAATAACTCCTTCGGTAATTTTAGTTTGTCTGGCTAAAATTTGCAAAGTATCGATAGCTATTAACGGTATGTCCAATGCAAAACACAATCCTTTTGCTGCAGAAACTCCAATGCGCAATCCTGTAAATGAACCTGGGCCTTTGCTTACAGCTATTGCTGATAAATTAGTGTATTTTAAGTTGTTTTCTGATAAAATATTTTTAATAAACACATGAATATTCTCTGCATGAGAATAGCCATTATTTACTTGTTTTACCGCTATTGTTTTACCATTTTTTGATAACGCAACGGAGCAATTGGTAGTAGCAGTTTCTATTTGTAAAATGTAGCTCACAATTTTTGGTTTTATTTTTAAACGTACCTTATTTTTTAAAAAAATCTGTTAATGTTTTATAAAACTTCTCTTGTTCTGGAAGTTTTTTTGGTTTTTCTCGTAAAGGTTCTACTTCTTGCAAAGTATCATGACAATCAGCAGGTAATTGTTGGTACAATTTTGTTCCTTTAGTTTTCCAAGCTATCATTTCATCGGAAACTCGCTTAATTACTTTTGCAGGATTTCCGACTACTAAGCTTCTGTCAGGTATTACTGTATTTGCCTTTACAAACGACATTGCTCCTATAATACTTTCTTTACCAATATTTGCATCGTCCATAATAACCGCATTCATTCCTATCAAGCAGTTTTCTCCTAAATTAGCACCATGAATAATTGCTCCATGACCTATGTGAGCTCCTTTTTTCAAGGTAATACTTTTACCTGGAAACATATGTACGGTACAGT
>CAZWNY010000052.1:0-13567 GCA_964635575.1 uncultured Kordia sp.
TTGGATGCGTTTAAAAGATTTCTTAAAAGAAAACTTAGAATTAGACAGAGATGATGTTTTTAAAGTAGATTGTAAAGAAAATTTCTCTTTTTTCAATACAGATGAAGTACATAAAGAGAAAATCATGGAGTTTTTCCAAGACTTTAAAGTAGATGGTCGATTTGTAAATGTTGAAGTTTCTACCACTTCTGGCGGCGGCGATGGCGGAAGAGATCGTGGAAGACGTAAAAGTAGCGGAGGCGGAAGAAGAAATGATTCTGGCGGTAGTTTTAGAGGCAGAAGAAATGATTCTGGTGGCGGAGATAGAAGACGCAGCAGTGGCGGAGATCGTGACAGAGGAAATAGCGGCGGGTTTAGAAGCAGACGTAGTAACGATAGTGACAATGGAGGTTTTCGAAGCAGACGTAGTGAAGGTAGTGGCGACCGAGGAGGTTTTAATAAAGAATCATCTGATAGACCAGACCGATCTAGTAGAGATTCTGGAAGTAGCGACAGAAAAAGAGCTACTTTTGAAGGAAGACGATCTAGAAGAAGTGAATAAAACTTGTTAATTAAAAACTAAAAAAAGTGCAAAAGCACTTTTTTTAGTTTAACTTAGATTTCTTAAATATATTTAAATTGAAAACAAAATACCTTACTTTTTTCCTATTCATTTTTAGTGCTTTTATTTTTGCGCAAAAAACTCATGTTATACAAGGAAACATTGTAGACCTTAGAGGTGAAGCTTTAGAAAACGTACATGTTACTAACTTAAATAAGGTAATTGGTAGTATTACTTCTAAAAAAGGAGTTTTTAATATTAAAGCAGCAGTAAATGACACTCTTCACTTTTCGATATTAGGCTTTAAGTCTATCAAAATTAAAGTAACTAATGACTGGGTAAAGTTTGGAGGCAACACCATTGAGCTTACCGAAAGCGCATACGCACTTGAAGAGGTTTTTATTTACCCTCATAAACTAACAGGCTATTTAGCTATTGATGTTAAATACATACCTATTAACGTAGCAAAACGTTATAGTATTTCAGGCTTATCTAAAGGATATGAATCTGGAAAAAAAGGTCCTAGTGGAATTAATCGAGTACTTAGTGCTATTTTTAACCCTGCCGATTTATTGTACAAAGCATTTAGCAAAAAAGGAACGCAAATGCGCAAGTTGCGTGAAATGAAAAAGCAAGAAAACATTAGAAAAATTTTATCTCAAAAATTTGATAGAGAATTATTGTGTGCTTTTTTACAAATAGACATTAGTGAACTAGAAGATATTTTAGGACAATGTAACTACTCTGAAAAATTTATTAAAACAGCGAATGATCTTCAAGTTTTAGATGCTATTAATAGCTGTTATCAGGAATATAAAATTTTAAAACGATAATTTCTTTTAAAATTAATACAAACTAAACGTATTTTTTAAAACCATACCCAAAAACAACCTCATTAATACCGAAACAGTTTTTCATCTTCTGTCGGACGACAATTTTTAGCCAGTAGGTTTACATTGACACCTTAACGCTTACTTAGCCGTAAAATATCATTTATAATTATTGTTTTATGTAAAAAACAATAATAAAATAAAAAATAACAGGTTATAACAATCATTATCTACTTATCTTTGTTTAACCTCTTAATGCGTCTGATTTATCAGTCTCATGTATCGAAAGCGCTTTAATTTTGAAAACCCTATATTTGTAATAGGTCAAATATTATTTAACAAGAAAGTTGCATTTATATTCTGGATCCAGCACTATTTATTTTTATGAAAAAACTACTTCATCGTATTTACAACCATCAATCTACCATATATAAAGTATTTTTATTTATACTCTCGGTAGTTTTTATTGTCTACCTTTTCCCAAAAGGAGGCTCTTTTAAATATGATTTTGACAAAGGTAACGTTTGGCTACATGACAATTTTTATGCTCCTTTTGACTTTGCAATTGAAAAAACTCCGAAACAAATTCAACTTGAAAAAAAAGCACTAAAAGAAACCTTACCAATCTATTTTAACGTAAATAATGTAATTAAAAAAGAAGTTTCTGTTGATATTTTAACTAACTTTTCAAATAATTTTAATGATTCTATTCGTGTAAAAAAAGATCTCTTCAAAATCATAAAAAAAATAACCAGTACAATATACAATACAGGATTATTAGCTGAAGATTTACAAATACCACCTGAAAAAGAAGTTATCTTAAAAAACAACACATCAAAAAACGCAATAAAACTTACATTTTCTAAACTCGTAAAAACAGAAGATATTGGTACACTTATTAATCAATCATTAAAAGACTCAATATATGTGCCTTATAAAAATAAAATTACATCATTTTTATACAAAACCTTAAAGCCTAACGTAAAGCTAGATCAACAATTTACAAACAGAAACTACCAACAGGAGGTTTCTGAAATTTTACCTAGCATTGGTTTAGTGCATAAAAATGCAATTATTATTTCTAAAGGAGAAGTGGTTGAAGGCGATAAACTTCAAAAACTACGCTCTTTAAGAAGTATTTACATGTCACAAGTTTGGAGTAAATCTAATTACAATTGGATTGTTTTTGGTTATACCATATTGGTAGTTTTAGCATTATTAATGCTAATTTTATTTTTAAAAAAATACCGCCTTTCTATATTTGAAAATAACACAAAGTTTACTTTTATTTTATTTAATATCGTGTTAATGGTTTTTATAACTACTTTACTAATTAAATACCAGGTAACTTACTTGTATGTGGTACCAATTTGTATTTTACCTTTAATTTTAAAAGCTTTTTTTGATGCTCGTTTAGGGCTATTTGTTCATGTTATTACCGTTTTATTATTAGGTTTTGTAGTACCAAATAGTTTTGAATATATGTTTTTACAAATTATAGCTGGTATTATAACTGTTTTAACGATTTCCGAACTGTATAAAAGAGCAAATTTATTTATTTCGGTAGCACAAATAACACTTGTATATATAGTTGCCTATTTTTCATTTTATATTATACAAGAAGGTAGTGTTGTAGATTTAGAATGGGAAGTTTTTGGTATTTTTATACTAGGAGGTTTGGCTACATTATTTGTACAACCATTAATCTATATATATGAAAAACTGTTCGGTTTAGTATCCGATGTATCTTTATTAGAACTGTCAGACACCAACTCCAAACTCTTAAAATTATTGGCAGATGAAGCTCCAGGCACCTTTCATCATTCATTAAGTGTTGCTAATTTAGCAGAATCCGTTGCTAATGAAATTGGTGCGAATGCAATGCTAGTTCGAGTAGGAGGTTTATATCATGATATTGGTAAAATGAGTAACCCTACTTACTTTATAGAAAACCAAAGTAATAATATTAACCCACATAATGAGTTAGACCCGAAAGAAAGCGCTAAGATAATTATAGATCATGTTATTAACGGAATTGAAATTGCTAAAAAACATAACTTACCTGATCGGGTTATTGATTTTATACGCACCCATCATGGTACAAGTTTAGTATATTATTTTTATAAACAGGCGAAAGAAAATGACCCTACTGTAAATCGTGAAAATTTTCAATATCCAGGCCCCAAACCTTTTTCAAAAGAAACTGCAATTTTAATGATATGTGATAGTATAGAGGCTGCATCTAAAAGCATAAAAAACCCAAATTATACCAAAATTAATGTTTTTATAGAGCAAATTATAGAAAATCAAAAAAATGATGGACAGTTTTTAAATGCAAATATTACGTTTAAAGAAATTGAAATTATTAAAAAAGTATTAAAACGTAAATTGTTAAATATTTACCATGTTCGTATAGAGTATCCTGATTAGTTTTTGATGTGTTTCTTTATATTTAATTAATAAATATTTTCAATTACAAACATTAAAATAAAGGTTAACAACAAAATTTTATTAGCGCTTAAAAATAATTAACTAGCAATACTCATTATATAAAAATTTAGAAAAAGAGCGTCTAAAACTACAATTTCCAACTTGGATTCAAGATGAACATTTAAATATAAAATCAATTTTGTTTATTGCTAAAAACTATTTATTAATTAACAAAGATAATTGCTCCGTTAATTGCTTACGATGATACTTTTGAATACCTATTGCTGAAACCTGTAAGTTTTTATTTTTGTACGATTTATAATGTGCTAAAATAATAGTTTTTATGTTTTCTTTTTCCGAAGAATGATAACTAAACACATTGCCTGTATTGGTTTCTTTAATAATCGCTTTAAAATCGGCATCTTGATGCCCAAAACCTAATATTGGTCGATTACTTTGTATATATTCAAATATTTTACCCGGTATAATACATTTTGTTGCTTCACTATCAATTTCAATTAACAACAATAATTGCGATTTTTGTTGTTGTAATTGCGCTTCTTTATGTGGTAAATATCCTTTTATATTTAAACTACTTTGCAATCCTGCTTTTTGTATACTTTGCAAAACCTCATGACTTATTGTACCGATAAGTTTTAGTTCAAAATCGGATTTAAAACTCGTATTTTCCTTACCTATTTCTGCTAAAACTTCCCATAAAACCTTTGGATTTCTCGCTGCTAATAAAGACCCTATATGTGATAATGTAAACTTTTTATCTAACGTTACCTTCTTAATTTCAACATCATCAAAACCATTAGTAATTACGGTTATGGGCTGTTTTGTAATTTGCTGAAACTCTATTTTTGTGGTTGGACTAGTTACCAAAATTTCAGTAGCTGTATTTAGCACTTTCGATTCTAATTGTTTGTGTTTTTGTTTCGATTTCTTGGTTAATTTTAATTTATCATGGTATCCAATAGTTGTCCATGGATCTCTAAAATCGGCTATCCATTTAATCGATAGTTGTTCTTGTAATTTTAACCCTATTAAATGCACACTATGTGGCGGGCCTGTTGTAATGATAGTTTGTATATTATTATTTTTTATATATTTCTGTAAATAATTAACTGATGGTTGCACCCAATATTTACGTGCATCAGGTATAAAATAATTGCCACGAATATATAATAATATTTTTGCAATTAACGATTGTTTTTTGGTGTTGATAATACCTGAAGCTATCGTTTTTGTTTCTTTTTTTGAAAATATAGATGCGTATTTGTACGGTTCAAAAATGGGCTGTTTAATAATTTCTAATTTAGAAGAAATTGCTGTTATTAAATTTTTATCTATTAAAGGATAATTCGGGTTTTCTGGACAATATACAATAGGTTGTACACCATATTTTGGCAAGTATTTTACAAACTTTAACCAACGTTGTACTCCAGGACCACCTGATGGCGCCCAATAATAGGTTATAACGAGTACTTTTTTCATAATTTATTCGCTGTAAAACAAACGTTTTTATTTCTTTTTTTTCATTTCAAAAAATAAACCAAGAAATATCAACACTAATAATAGTACGGAACTTGCTAAGGCAATTTTACTTCCTTTTTGTATTACTTGCGGATCAAATATAAAAGTTATTTGATGTTTTCCTTTTGGGATATGCAAACCTCTTAATGCATAATTTACACGTTGTATTGTTGTTTCTTTACCATTAATAGTTGCTTTCCAACCATCTTTGTAATACATTTCTGAAAACACTAAAAAACCATCGTTTGTATTGTTAGTTTCATATATTAAATGATTGGGCTTATAACTTTTTAATACTACGGTTGCTAAAGAGTCTACTTTAAAATTCTGATTGGTTGTGTTTATTGCTACTGCTTCTTCTTTTAAGTTGAGCTTATCTAATGCTAAAATTTCTTCATTTTCAGTACTTACGGATTTTAGTGTTTTAATAAACCAAGCGTTTCCGTTTACATACGGATTTATTAATGCTACTTTTCGTCCTTTACTTTCCTGAATTATATATTTTATATTCAGCATATTTACTACGCTAATTTTATTTTTAGAGATGTAAAATTCATATAAATCGGCAGCACGTTTAGGTTTTGCTCCATGATAACCTCCAAAAGCATTATGGAAATAAGAAGCTCTTGCACTGTTAAACGGGTTCCCACTTAAATCTAACACTCTAAAATGAGTATCATCTTTTAAAATATCAGTATCTGCTTGTGAAGCTCTAAATGGAGTGTTTATCTCTATTTTATTTACAAAACTTTCATTGTTTACATAACGTTTATTAACGCTTACCAAATCAAAAACTAACAAGCATCCTATAACAAGTAATAATGCATTTTCTTTTAATTTTTCTTTAAGATATAACCATAATGCTATTGCTGTTCCTGTTACAAATGCAATTGTTCGGAATACATCATTGGTAAATAATTGTTCTCGTTGTTGTTTTATGGCGTTTATAAAATCGGGTCCATAACTTTCTATTAATTTACCATCTCTTGGACTTACAAAATCAAAAACACTTCCTTTTAACAGGTATAATAATACGCCTAAACCAGCTGTTATGGCAACTGTATATTTTAATGCTTTTATTTTTTCTTCTTTTTGTTCGTAATTTTGCACAAATCGATACAATCCAACAATAGCAAATAACGGCACTATTAATTCAATAATTACTTGAATGGAACTTACTGCTCTAAATTTGTTATACAACGGCACATAATCGATAAAAAAATTGGTTAATATGCTAAAGTTTTTACCCCAAGACAAAAGTAGCACTAAAACACCTCCTGCAATTACCCAACGTTTCATGCGTCCCTTTACTAAAAACAATGCCAATACAAACAGAAAAATTACTACAGCACCAACATATGCAGGTGCAGCAACATAACTTTGGTTTCCCCAATACATTAATTGTCCAGAAAACGCTTGTGCTTCTGGAGTGGAAATTTTAAACATTCGTTGCATTTGTTTTACTGAAACGGCATCTTTTGCAATCGGTTCGTTATTAGAACCTCCATATAAACGAGGTACAAATACGTTTAAACTCTCTCCTATTCCATAACTATATTCGGTAATATAATTTTTATCTAAACCATTAGTTTGTGCTTTTGGCGTTCCGTTGGCATTTATGGTTAAATTACTATTGCTACGAGTACTTGTTTTTGCATATTCTGAGGTTGTCATTAAATGAGTAGCGTTTAATCCTAACGCTAAAACTACTGCAACACTTAATATGATTACCGATTTTAAAAAATGAGGTAGTTGTTTGTTTTTAAATGCTTCTATTAAATATACAATACCAATAATGAGTACTAAAATTAATAAATAATACGTCATTTGAAGATGATTCGCATTTAACTCTAAACCCATTGCGAGTGCAGTTAGTAAAAATCCGAAGACATATCTTTTCTGAAAAACTAAAAAAATTCCGGCTAATACTAAAGGCATATATGCAATAGCGTGTGCTTTTGCGTTATGTCCTACTCCTAAAATGATGATTAAATAGGTTGAAAAACCAAATGCTAAGCTACCTAATAGGGCAAACTTCCAATCCATTTTTAAAACTAATAACAATACGTAAAAACAGATAAAATACAGAAAAACATAATCTGCAGGACGTGGTAAAAACCGAATTAACTTATCTAATTTTTTAATATAGTTATGTGGATATTGAGCTCCTAATTGATAGGTTGGCATACCGCCAAAAGCCGCATCATTCCAATACGTTGGTGTTGTTGCAGTTTTATTAAAATCTTTAAACTGTTTAGACATTCCAATATATTGCGCAATGTCTGATTGTTTAATTTGTTTGCCCTGCAATACAGGGGAAAAATAAATTATAGATGTTACTATAAATGCAAAAACAACCAATACATGCGGTACTATTTTTTTAAATTTAAATTTCATATTTATTGGTCTATTTCTTCAAAATCAATATATTCTCCTATTTTTTTCTTTTCCTTTGGATTTTTATTCTTAATAGTCGTTTTATCTTCTTGGTGCGTTTGGCTTTGATTATTCCCAAATTGCTCTTTCATTTTTTGTTCCATTTTATTAGCTGCATACCTCATTAAATAAGGCGCGACTAATCGCATTATAAATTTAGCAATATAATAGATGGCTATTAAGATTAGTATGGTGCGTAAAATTCCTGTAAAAGACGCTTGATAAATCATAATGTATTCCTTCAATAAATTAGGTTTACAAATCTACATAAAAATAGTAATTTGAAAGATACTCTTAATTTTTAATTCACTTATTTTATGTTTATTTTAAGATAAACTGTATTTTTATAGCATAAATAAAATTTATTATGAAAAAAACATATAAAATCACACTTTTTTTAGCTACCTTATTTACCGTAAATATAAATGCCCAATACACCGAAACGATTAACTCTAACAGTCCAGGCATGTCACAAGGCGCATATAGTGTTGGCACAAATGTATGGCAAGCAGAAGGGGGTTTTTTTTACAGCAAAAACAAACACGAACTGCGCAAACAAGATTTTGCTGGAGCAGGAGTTAATTATCAGCTACGCTATGGTTTTTGGAAAGAAGAATTAGAAATAAATTTAAGTGGAAGTTTTCAAACAGGTACAATTACAGATGATATTGCAGGAAACACTACTCGTTTAAGCAATTTTAAAGTAAATACTTTAGGCGCTAAATATTTAGTGTATAATCCGTATAGAAATTTTGAGGATAAGCCAAATTTAAAAAGTTGGAGGGCTAATCATAAATTTAAATGGCGTACTTTATTGCCGTCCGTTTCGGTATATGCAGGTATGAACTTTAATTTATCCGACACGCCTTTTGTATATGGAAACAACTTTAATTTCATGAGTTTAACCGAACCTTCTTTATCTCCAAAAATTATGGTTATTACTCAGCACAATTGGTCTGGCGGTTGGGTGTTTACCATGAATTTTATTGGCGACCGTATGTTTATGACGGATTACCCTATTTACTCCTATATATTAACACTAACACATAGCGTAGGTAAAAAAATAGCCGTTTTTGGAGAACATCAAGGAATTATGAATGATATTTATGCAGATTCTTTATTTCGTTTTGGTAGTGCTTATTTGTTTTCTAAAGATATTCAAGTTGATTTAGGCGTTACTGTAAATACAAAAAACACCCCTTCTATATTTGGATTAAATTTAGGCTTATCATATCGTTTAGATTTTCATGAAGACCCTAAAAAAGACAACAACGCAGATGAAGATTCGGATTTTAAAAAAAACGCATTAAAAAAAAGTCAGAAAAAGAAGAAAAATGATGGCGAAATTGAAAAAGAAAAAAAATCTGAAAAAGATGAAAATGAATTCGATTATAACGGTTAGATTTATATTTGTATTATATAGTATAGTATTTATTTCGTGCAACCGAAAAAACCTCACAGTAAAACCAAAACTTATAACGGTAAAAGATACATTGTTAATTGCTAAAAAAATAACGGATAGCACTTTAGTAAATCCTTATTTATACACAAAATCGGAAATAACCAACTTTAAGGACGACACCTTTATTATATTAAAAAAATTAGACACCACATTTTTGTATGATATGAAATATGCTACATACGATAATTTTTTAAAAGAAAAAGTATATGATTGTGCAGATTGTTTGGTGCGTTATAAAACTGCAAAGCAGTTAATAAAGGCAAATACAGAATTTAAAAAACAAGGTTATCGAATTCAGTTTTTCGATTGTTATCGTCCGTTAGATATTCAAAAAAAAATGTGGAAAATTTTTCCTGACAAACGCTATGTTGCAAATCCTGCAAAAGGATCAAATCACAACCGAGGCACAGCAGTTGATATTACTTTGGTAAATAATTTAGGAAAAAAATTACCAATGGGCACAAAATTCGATTTTTTTGGACGTAAAGCACATCATGCATACCTAAATTTTTCCGAAGAAATAATAACAAATCGGAAATTATTAAAACAAACAATGATACATAATGGTTTTTGGGCAATAACATCCGAATGGTGGCATTATAATTTAAATCAATCGAATGTGTACAACGTATCTAATAAAAAGACAAAATGTGAGTAATATTGACGCATCTTTATATTTGTTGCCCTTACAGTGAATAATCATGGATATTAAGCTCTAAATATTTTAAAAAACTATTAATACTTTTTGCAGTAATTAATATTAAAAATGATTGTAAAAAATTCTAAATTCGAAAAAAACAAGTTATCTAACAGGGTTTTATCGTTCAGGTTTCGGTAACCTTATTTAAAAAAACACAAGTTACCTCTTAATCCATATGCAAAATATCAACTGTTTTTTTATTTGTTACCGTTTATTTTATATCTCGTTTAACGATTCCGCATTTTAACATTTTATCGCCAAAATATGGGTTCTTAATTTTTTCTTCCAAACTTAACCAGTCTGCTCCTTTATTGTTGTTTACCATCGGGCAATTTTTTACATATACTTTATTTGTTCCAGTTCCAAAACTACTAATAGCGGTTATCATTGCATCGGACAAATTTACAAATGCTAATCGTTGCTTTTCAATATCTGTTTCTTTTAAAATGTCTTGAAGTGTTATTTTTATTATTTTTTCTGCTGGCACCCAAACCTCATGTGCTTCTGGCTTTTTTAACAAGTTGATTTTTACTTTTTTCAAACTTTCTAAAGTATATTTTGCTTGTTCACTTGCTTTTTTAACATCGGTTAAAACAAAAGCATCTTTTAGTTTAAAGTAATTTTTTAAAACTACGTTTAATTGTTCTTTAAATTTCGCACTTACTTCAATACGTTTTATTTCTTTTTCTTTACTTTCCTCTTCATTATCTTTTTTGTTCATCATACTCAACTTTCCTTGCAACTGTGCAACAGCATCTACTGTAAAAGCACCATTTACTACAATTTCTTCTCCGTTTTTCAAACCAGATATTATTTGATATTTATCACCTAAACTTTGCCCTAATTCTACTTCTCTTAACTCAAAAATTGATTCGTTTTTATTTGGTTTTACATATATTACGGAACGTTTTCCTGTCCATAAAACAGCTGTTTTAGGTATTTTAACTATAGTTGAAGTTTCGTTATTATTACTTACATTAACAAAACTAGATACTAGCATCCCAGGTTTTAGTTTGTTTTTGTTATTTTTTAGCGTTGCTCTAATTGCAATGGTTCGTGTTTTTGAGTTTAAAATAGGATTTATAAAATTAATTTTTGCTTCAATTTTTTCATTCGGATACGCGTTAGGTACTATGGTTAATTGTTGTCCTTTTTTAAGGTTAATAATATCTTGTTCATATACATCAAAAACTGCCCAAACACTGTTTAAATTTGATATCATAAATAGTGGTGTTCCCTCTTTTACATGATTACCTTCTTTCGTTAGCATTTTAGTTATCACTCCGGAAACGTTGGCATACATGTTAAAGTTTATAATTACTTTTTTTGTGCGCTCAATTTTTTGAATTTGATTTTCTGAAACTTTCCAGTTTTTTAACTTATTACGCACAGCGTTGTACAATTCTGGCTGTAACTTTTTAATTTTCATTGCTTCTAACAACTCATTTTGAGCGGTTACCAATTCTGGCGAATATACAGTCGCTATTAATGCTCCTCTATTAACTGATTCTCCTTCTGTTTTAAAATATAAACGCTCAACACGTCCTCCAAAATGTGCTGTTTGCATTGCTGAAGTATTTCCGTTTTCTTGAATTTTACCTGATAAACGTAAATTACCCGAAGGTATTTTTTTAATTACATTTTTTTTACCAACAAATAAGGTTTGTACATTGGCTAATGCCATTGCATTTTCGGTCATTTTAAATTGATTGACATCTAAACCTTCATCTCCTGTTGTGGCAGGTATTAAATCCATTCCGCATTTTGGACAATCACCAGGTTCGGGTAAATTAATTTCAGGGTGCATAGAGCATGTCCAATTTTTTACTACAATACTTTTAGCTGTATCTGTAGTTTTTGTATTTACTGTTGAATTGGAAAAAACAAATTTTCCGATTACTAAACCTACTGCTATTAAAACAATATAAATTATATATTTTTTCATTTTTTTAAAAATTTTATAATTAAAAGGTGATGATATGTAGCAAAGTAAAAAATCCGATTTCATATGATTTTTAGCGATTTACAAAGCTACTTTTTTAGTGACCTTATTTTAACCCTTAGTTATTACATTCTATAATTGTTGTTTATTAATCCAATAATACGGTTTATTGTTGATGCTTTTAATAAAGAATGTGTTTTTGCAATCATTCGTTTTCCGTTTATTTTTTTTCTTACAACCCTTAACCAATCTAAAACTATAAAAATTAATATTATCGTAACGTTTTTTATCTTTATTCGTATATATAATTTTGTATAAAGGTATGGTTTTAAATGTGTTTTTACAAATAAAGGACAAACTAGCAAACATTTCGGAATACATAACTATTCAATTTTTTTGGTATCTTATAGTTTCTATAATTTGAATATATTTCTGTTTCAATAAATTTTATTTTTAAATTTTTGGATTTTTCAATATTTTTGAATGCATTTAAAGCATCTTCTATATTGATTTTACAACCTCTTCAATTCATTTTTATTATTTTACAGAAGTTACTATTTTGATTGTTTTTTTTTAGAAAATAACTGAATATATTGTTACGATATTATAAAATAAAATTGGTATAAAAAATTTAAGTAGAAATCAAATTAATAGGTTTACTCATAATTATTTAAAAAAAAATCCGCTCAATGAGCGGATTTTTTAATTTAACTTTTAACTTTTAAATTTTAGAATTTAGAATTTAGTTTTTTATTAAACGTTTTACTGTTGTAAAACCTTCGTTGGTTGTAATACTTACCATATATAAACCTGCACTTAATTCACTAATATTAAAAGATTTTTGTGTAGTTGAAAACACTTGTTTACCTGTAATGTCATATATTTTAACGTTTGCGACTTCTACAGAAACATGTACCGTTCCGTTTGTTGGATTTGGGTATAGTTTAAAGTTTCCTTTTTCAAATTCTGGAATGGTTAACACGTTAACTGCATCAACCATAGCCTGTACTTGCAATACTGTTGCTGGATTAGTAAAGTTGCCTCCGTTTGCATCAATATAAGCTTGATAAGCTGTTTGATTTGCTGCTATTGCTCCTGAAACTCCGACAATAGCATTTAATTGAACTGCTGTTGGGTTCGTAGCTGTTGCTAATGGATCATCTTCATCTTCACCTATTGCTACAAGTAAATTAACTGTATCAACCATAGTTTGTACTTCAGCTTGTGTAGCTGGCTCAGAGAATGGATTTCCAGAGTCTGCAATATAATTTTGGTATGCTGTTGCATTCGCTGAATCTAAACCTGTAATTACTGGACGAATAGTGTTAAGTTCTCCAATAGTTACATTTGACATATTGCTATTATCATCTACACCTATTTCTGCTAATGTTGTTTGTGATGCATTGACTGAATATATCATTGCTTGTACTTGATGTTGTTGAGCTGGAGCATAGAATGGATGTCCAGAATCTGCAATATAATTTTGATATGCTGCTTCATTCACTGGATCTATACTTGTAAGTGCTGGAAGAATGCTAGATAGTTCTGCAATAGTTACATCTGAATTATTATTATTATCATCTTCACCTATTTCTGCTAGTATTACATCTGAAGCGACTTCATCAATCATAGTTTGTACTTCCGCTGCTGTTGCTGGATTACCAAAGTTACCTCCGTTTGCGTTTGC
>CAZWNY010000053.1:0-13090 GCA_964635575.1 uncultured Kordia sp.
AGGTAATGTTTCTGAATGGACAGGTTCATCTTATGAGCCAAACGCATATGAATATATGTCTACTATAAACCCAAGTGTAAATGATAAAAATAATATGCGTAAAGTAGTGCGTGGTGGTTCATGGAAAGATACGGCATATTACTTACAGGTAAGTACACGAGATTATGAGTATGCAGACTCATCCAGAAGCTTTATAGGTTTCAGAACAGTACAAGATTTTATGGGAACTCAAGGTGCATCTTCTGAAAATTTAGTGAGATAATTACTAACTAATTATATATAATCAATTCAAATTTATTTATTTAACTTAACAAAAAAAATATTATGACACAATCAAAAGGGTACAAACGTTTTATGGCAATGGCTTACGGGCTAGGAGCAGCAGTTGTAATTTTAGGAGCGCTTTTCAAATTAATGCACTGGCCTTATGCAGGACCAATGTTAATTGTAGGATTAGGAGCGGAAGCAATTATTTTTGCACTTTCAGCATTTGAACCATTATCAGAAGACTTAGATTGGTCTTTAGTATATCCTGAATTAGCAACAGGAAAAGAAAATGCATTGAAAACGGGAAAAAACGCTGCAGAAGAATACGATGCTGAAGGAATGCTATCTCAAAAATTAGATGCAATGTTAAAAGATGCAAAACTAGATGCTAATTTAATGTCTTCATTAAGTTCATCTATAGAAGGGTTTAAAGGAGCAGCAGATGCTATTCAGCCAGCTGTAGACTCTATAGCTTCAACTAAAAAATATTCTGAGCAAATGTCTCTTGCAGCAAGCCAAATGGAAGGTTTAAACTCTTTGTATAAAGT
Source organism: uncultured Kordia sp. (assembly GCA_964635575.1). Taxonomy (GTDB): domain Bacteria; phylum Bacteroidota; class Bacteroidia; order Flavobacteriales; family Flavobacteriaceae. Next base: position 816 of record CAZWNY010000053.1, read on the forward strand.
GCAAATGGAGTCTGTTTCTCGTCAAGCTGAGGTAAATAAATCTGCTGCAGATTATGCTGAGCAATTACAGTCTCAAATGGCATCATTAACAGCTAATTTGTCTTCATTAAATGGAGTATATGGTGGTATGTTATCTGCAATGACAAACAAATAATTAGTTTTTTAACTAACAATATTTATTAATTTAAAAACTAATTAAAACATGGCAAGTGGTAAATTAACCCCAAGACAAAAAATGATTAATCTAATGTATTTAGTATTAATCGCAATGTTGGCATTAAATATGTCAAAAGAAGTTTTGACAGCATTCGGTATTATGAATGACCAGTTTGTGGAAGCAAATAATGCTGCAACACAAAAAAACAACAAATTTGTTACAGCTTTAAACAGTAAAGCTATAGATGAGCCAGCGGCATACACACAATTAGCAGCAAAGGCAAATACTGTTTCTGAAATATCAAATAAATTTTACGCTTTTTTAGATGGTATGAAAGATGAAATTAAAGCTCCTTATATAGAAAAAATGGAAGACGGTGTTTTACCGTACGAAAGTATGGATAAAGGAGAACATATTGATGCATCATGGTTTAAGGGCGATGGATTGTCTGAAAGAGGAAACTCTGTTGTTAATGCATTTGAAACATATAGGTCAGATATGTTTAAAGCTTTAGATAATAAAGATGAAAAAACGGGTAAGCAAGTAAACGCTACTTTTATCAATACTTTAGATAATAAATTTAACACCAAAAAAATAAAAGATAGTGAAGGTGTTACTAAGTTATGGTTAGATTATAACTATAAAGGCTTTCCTTCAATTGCTTCTTTAGCAAAAGTTTCTTCTATCCAATCTAGTGTAAAAGCATTAGAATCGGAGGTGTTATCTGGATTATTATCAAAAGATCAAGAATCAAAATTATCTTTTAAAAACTATAAAGCTCGTGTGCTTCCTGAAAAACCTGCTTTTTTTAGTGGAGAAAACTTTAAAGGTAGAATAGTATTAATGCGTGTTGATGGATCAACAAAACCAAGTAGAGTTGTGTTAAATGGAAAAAAAATAGATTCTAAAAACTTTCAAAAAGGTGGCGTAGTTTTAGATTTTCCTGCTGGTTCAATTGGAGAGAAAGACTTTAAAGGGGAATTTGTATTCTTAGAACATGGAAAAGAAGTACCCGTAGCTATTGAAGGATCTTATGTAGTAATACCAAAACCAAATTCGGCTACAATTTCTGCTGATAAAATGAATGTTGTATATAGAGGTATACCAAACCCGATGACTATTTCATTTGCAGGTATTTCGGCTAATAAAGTAAATGCAAGTGCACCTGGTTTACGTAAGTCTGGAAAAGGATATACAATGACGCCAGGAAAAGGTAGAGAGGTTACTATTAGAGTAAATGGTAAAACCGCAGACGGAACTCCTGTTAGTGACTCTAAGAAATTTAGAATTAAAGACGTGCCACGTCCTCAAGCAGCAGTAAGTGGAGCTGCAGGACTTGTTAAGAAAACAAGAAGTTCGTTAAAAAACGCAACCATTTCAGCAAAATTAGAAGATTTTGTATTTGATTTAAGATTAAAGGTAGGTACTTTTAAATTTAAAGTTCCTGGACAGCCTACTATTACTTGTAATGGAAGTAAATTAAATGCAAGAGCAAAGAAAGCTTTAGCAAGAGCAAAAAGAGGTGATCAAATTGTCATATCTCAAATGAGAGCTTCTATTAGTGGTGGCGGACCAAAATTATTACCTGCATCACCAGTAATTATAGAGCTTACAAATTAAAAGCAAAAAAAATCAGTTATAAAAATTATTTTAACTTTATAACTGATTATATTTAAAATAAATCGGAAAACAACATGAGAAAGAAAATCTTTTTAATCGCTACCCTTGCATTTATTGCAACACAAGGAGTTTTTGCACAATATAATATTTTGAATGCAAAAAGCCCAGAAGCTATTGGTGTAAAAACAAAAGACCAAAAAGCGCATGACAATAATAAGCCTTTAGAATATGGTTTTATTGATGATAGAGATATTTTATGGTCAAGAATGATATGGGAAAAAATTGTATTAGATGAACGTGTTAATTTTCCGTTATATTTCCCTGTAGATACCATGAATATTGGTAAAGAAAGAAGAAGTTTGTACGATGTTTTAATGAAAAACATTAAAAACGGAAACATTGAAAACTTATACACGGACGACTATTTTACTGACAAAACAAACTTGAAAGAAATAGAAGAAGGACTCGTTAAAATTGACACTGCAGATGGAGGCTATGAGCAGTACAATGCAGGTGAACCAATTTCTCCAGAATATATTGACACGGTAGCAATTAGTGCTTATGACGTTAAGGAGTTTAGAATTAAAGGATTATGGTATTTTGATAAACGCCAAAGTGAATTAAAATACAGATTAATTGCAATAGCTCCTGCTGTACCTGATGTTAACTTTTTAAACAGTGCTCAATCAGATATTATAACCCCTTTTTGGTTGTATTACAAAGATATAAGAGAAATATTAAATAATGCAATGGTGTTTAATAATAAAAATACAGCACGATCTATTTCGTTTGACCATTTGTTAAATTCAAGACGTTTTAGCGGACATCTGTATAAAGAGGAAAACGTATATCAGGATAGATTAATTAAAGACTATATCCCTGAAAATGCATTAATGCAATTATTAGAGTCCGATCGAATTAAAGCCAAAATTAGAAATTTTGAATTAGATCAATGGCAATACTAATGCTTATATAATTTACAAAAAAAATACTCGTAGGCTTCTACGGGTATTTTTTTTGCAATTTAAAAACAGATAGTGTAGATTTGAATATTAATTTAATGAATAATAAAACAAGATGTTTATTAAAAACGTTTAGGACGAAATAGATATCCTAATAATAGTTTGTATATTGTTAAGCAAAATGTATTATAAGTTATGCAACAAAATTCATTTATAGTTTATAACGCTTCTGCAGGTTCCGGTAAAACATATACCTTGGTAAAACGATACCTAGAAACCCTTTTTTTATCGAATAATAAAGATAAGTTTAAAAACATTTTAGCTATTACTTTTACTAATAAGGCCGTTTCCGAAATGAAAGACCGTATTTTAAGTAACTTGAAAGCTTATTCCGATGATCGTATTTTAACAAATTCTGAAATGTTTGAAAATGAATATCAAATGTTTACAGCTATTTCTGAAAATTTATCTATTTCAAAATTAAAACTACACCAAAAAGCAAAAATAATACAACAGGCAATTCTAAATAATTATGCTGCTTTTGATGTGGTTACTATTGATACGTTTACGCACCGAATTATACGAACTTTTGCGTATGACTTAAAATTGTCGCAAAACTTTGAAGTCGTTTTAGATACGCACGATGTGTTGCAGGAAGCAGTAAATAATTTAGTCGAAAAAGTAGGGGAAAACAACGCACTTACACAACTGTTAATTGATTTTGCAATGCAAAAAACAGATGACGATAAAAGTTGGGACATCTCATTAGATTTATATAAAATATCTAAAATTTTACTAAACGAAGGTGAAATTAAACACATTAATTTATTAAAAGACAAAACCCTAGCAGATTTTAGTGTACTAAATAAAAGGATTTTAAAAAAAATAGAAGTTACAGCGCAAAAAATTATTGAAATTGCAAAAAAAAGAATTACAGTTTTTGAAGAAAACGAAATTACAGAAAACCATATAAATTCCGTTTATAATTACTTTTTAAAATATTCAAAAAATGATTTTTCTTCAAAATACGATTTGGTATGGCAAATGAAATTGTTAGAAAATCAAACCATATACCCTAAACGAGTTTCCAAAGATATAGGAGCTGTAATTGATGCAATGCAAGTTAAAATTGTTTTAGATTTTATACACATAAAAAAATTATATTATACAATTTCTTTTTTAAAAAATAGATATAAAAACAGTGTTCCATTGTCAGCAATAAACAGCGTTCAAAAAGAGTTGGAAGAATTAAAAAAAGAACAAAATATTTTATTAATATCCGAATTTAATAGTATTGTTTTTAACGAAATTAAAAACCAACCTGCGCCGTTTATTTATGAAAGAATAGGAGAGCGTTATCAAAACTATTTTATAGACGAGTTTCAAGACACCTCAGAGTTGCAATGGAAAAATTTAATACCACTTGTCGAAAATGCACTTGTAAGTGAAACAAAAGATAAAAACTCGTTGCTACTTGTAGGTGATGCTAAACAAGCCATTTATAGGTGGCGTGGCGGTAAAGCAGAACAATTTATTAATTTATATGAAAATAAAATAAAATCTCCATTTTATATAGAAAAACAAATTGAAAATTTAGACGTAAATTGGCGTAGTTATAGTGAAATAATAGACTTTAATAATAAATTTTTTACTCATATATCTAATATTTTTGCAAATAAAACACATCAAAATTTATATGAAATAGGGAATAAACAAAAAGAAAATCATAAAAAAGGAGGTTTAGTCGAAGTTTCTTTTGTCGAAAAAGGAAAAGTAGAAGATACTACTGTTTTTTATCAAGAAAAAGTAGGAGAAATTATACAAAAAGTGCTTCAAAATGGGTTTCAATTAGCCGATATTTGTGTGCTTACTCGTAGCCGAAAAAATGGTATCGCAATTGCTGATTACTTAACCAGTAAGCAAATTAAAATAGTATCATCTGAAACCTTATTAATTAACAAATCAGAATCCGTACAATTTATTACTTCTCTTTTAGCGTATTTAATAAACCCTCATTATAAAACAAAAAAAATAGAAGTTTTATTTTTTTTGCATAAAAAAATGAACGTCAATTCTCTAAAAATTAAAGAAAATCAGTTTTATATAGATTTTTTAAAACTATCTCAAAAAGATTTCTTTAAAAAATTAGCAACTGAGTATCATTTGCAATTCGATTATACTTTAGCAGAAACCTTACCGTTTTATGAATTAGTAGAATATATAATACGAGCATTTAATTTGATAAATTATTCCGATGCACACGTGCAATATTTTTTAGACGAAGTGTTAAGTTTTTCTCAAAAAAAAACGACAGGTATTGTAGGTTTTTTAGAGTATTGGGAAACTAAAAAAGAAAAATTAAGTATTGTCGCTCCACAAGGAAATAATGCCGTTACCCTAATGACAATACATAAATCGAAAGGATTGGAGTTTCCTGTAGTAATTTTCCCATTTGCAGACGATGATATTTATTATCAAATAGAACCTAAAACATGGTACCCTATAAATAAACAAGAAAACGAAAGTTTTCAAGAAGCATACCTGTCATATAATAAAGATTTAGAAAAATACGGAGAAATTGGAGCGGAATTATATCATGAAAAACAATCGGAATTAGAATTAGATAACATGAATTTATTATATGTAGCATTAACCCGAGCAAAGGAACAACTATATATTGTTACAAAATTAGAATTTGATGCCAAAGGAAACGAAAAAATGAATAAGTTTTCAGGATTTTTAATCAATTATTTAAAATCTATACATGAATGGATAGAAGATGCAGAAGCAGATAAGCATACTTATACTTTCGGAAACCCAGAAAAACAATCAACAGCAACAAAAATTTTAGACACAGAAAGTATTCCATTTATTTCCACATCACGTATAAACCATAACCTATCAATAATTACTAAGTCAGGTTATATTTGGGATACAAAACAACAAAAAGCAATCGAAAAAGGAAATCTAATACATTTAATATTATCAAAAATAAAACATCAAAGAGATTTGGAGTTTGTATATCAAGACTTAAAAGAAAATGGAACCTTAAATGATGCGCAAATAAACGAATTAAAACCTGTTATTGATAAATTGGTGCTAGAATCGAAAGTTTCAAAATATTTTAAAGAAGAGTATACCATCTATAATGAGCAAATAATTTTAAATGCAACAGGAAAAATAAACATTCCAGATAGAATTGCTATAAAAAATAATCAAGCAATAATTATAGACTATAAAACAGGAGAAAAAAAAGAAAAACACCATCAACAATTAAAAAAATATGAAGCATTATTATTAGAAATAGGTATCACTACTCAAAAAAAAATATTGGTATATTTAGATAATCAGATAACCACAGAAGAAGTAGCTTAAAAAAAAGAATATATAGTTTTTAATAATTACATTTGTCAAGATAAAATAAAATAAATTATGTACGGAAAAATAAAACAACACTTACAAACCGAATTAAACGAAATAAAAGAAAACGGTTTATATAAAAAGGAACGTATAATTACATCACCACAGGATGCAATTATAAAAATATCGACAGGTGAAGAGGTCATTAATTTTTGCGCAAACAATTATTTAGGGCTATCATCACACCCGGAAGTAATCCAAGCAGCAAAAGATGCGATGGATACACACGGTTTCGGAATGTCATCCGTTCGTTTTATTTGCGGTACACAAGATATACATAAAAAGTTAGAGCAAAAAATTTCCGATTTTTACGGCACAGAAGATACCATATTATATGCAGCAGCTTTTGACGCTAACGGAGGAGTTTTTGAACCTTTATTGGGGAAAGAAGACGCCATAATTTCAGACTCGTTAAACCACGCCTCCATTATAGATGGCGTTCGTTTATGTAAAGCAGCACGCTATCGATATGCAAATAGTGATATGGAGGATTTAGAAAAACAACTAATAGCAGCAAATAAAAATGGAGCACGCCACAAAATAATAGTTACCGATGGTGTTTTTTCTATGGACGGTATTGTAGCGCCATTAGATAAAATATGCGATTTAGCCGATAAATATGATGCGATGGTAATGATAGATGAATGCCATTCCGCAGGTTTTATAGGAGAAACAGGAAGAGGAACATTAGAGGCAAAAGGAGTTTTAGACCGTATAGACATTATAACAGGTACTTTAGGAAAAGCACTAGGAGGAGCAATGGGAGGTTATACCACCGCTAAAAAAGAAATTATAGAAATTTTACGACAACGCTCGCGTCCGTATTTGTTTTCCAACTCTTTAGCACCAGCATTAGTAGGAGCAGCTATAAAAGTATTTGAAATGCTAGATAAAGATACTACACTACGAGATCAATTAGAGTGGAACACCAATTACTTTAAAAAAGGAATCAAAAAAGCAGGATTAGACATTGTAGAAGGAGATTCTGCAATTGTGCCAGTAATGTTATATGACGCAAAACTATCTCAAACCATGGCAGAAATGCTCTTAAAAGAAGGGATATATGTAATAGGATTCTTTTTTCCAGTTGTTCCGAAAGAAAAAGCACGCATTAGAGTGCAATTATCTGCAGCACATAAAAAAGAACATTTAGACAAGGCGATATCAGCATTTACAAAGGTTGCGAAAGAATTAAAAATCATATAAACACTGTTACTTGCATTAAAAATAAAAAATAATTACTTAATTTTTTGCTAAGAACTAATTAGATGTTACATTTGCCTAAAATTAACACTTAAAATAAAATTTAATTAATATGAAAAATGTTGGAAAATTATTAGTTGCTTTTGCTCTTATACTAGGAGTTAGCACTAATGCACAAAATGAAAGTCATCCATGGTCTTTAACAATCGGAATGAATGCTGTAGATTTTGCATCTGCAGGAAATGATGGTGTAGTTACTAACAGAGGAGATGATGCGCCTATTTTTAATGAATTCTTTAATATAGAAGATAACATGAACTTTGTTATTGCTCCATCTCAAATAACTGTTGCAAGGTTTATGGGTAAAGGAATTAGTGTTGATGGTACTTTTACGTACAACAGAATTACTAATTTCGGAAATAAATTAGATAGTGATGATAACGATTTGCAAAACGGAGATGTTGAACAAGAAAACTACGTAGGTTTAGATTTAGGTGTAAACTACCATTTAAACACATTGTGGAATGGAATGGATTGGTTAGATCCTTATGCAAGAGTAAATGCAGGTTTTAACTGGATTGCAAACTACAACAGTCCTGTTGCAGGTGGAGGTTTAGGTATTAATTTCTGGGTTGCTGATAACGTAGCAATTAAAGTGCAGTCAGTTTTTAAAAATAACTTTCAAGAAGAACCAGAAAATATAGATGTATTTACACAACCAAACTACTTTCAACATACAGTAGGTTTAACCTTCGCTTTTGGAGGAACAGATACTGATGGTGATGGGATTTTTGATAAAAATGATGCTTGCCCTGAAGTAGCAGGAGTAAAAGCTTTTAACGGATGTCCTGATACAGATGAAGATGGAATTGAAGACGCTAAAGATGATTGTCCAAACACACCAGGTGTTGCAGAACTTAACGGTTGTGCTGATACTGACGGTGATGGAATTGCAGATCCTGTAGATAGCTGTGTAGATGTTCCTGGTTTAAAAGAATTAAACGGATGTCCTGATACAGATAAAGATGGAATTACTGACGCTAAAGACGGTTGTCCTAAAGAAGCTGGTCCAGCTGCTAATAACGGATGTCCTTGGGGAGATAAAGATGGTGATTCAGTTTTAGATAAAGATGATCAATGTCCAGAAGTTGTTGGTACAGTTGCTAATAATGGTTGTCCAGAAGTAACTAAAGCTCTTCAAAAAGAATTGAATGCTTACGCTAAAACAATTTTATTTGATTCAGGTAAATCTTCTTTTCAAGAGCAAACTTATGCTGCATTACAAGCTATGAATGTGATTTTTAAAAATTATCCAAAAGCAAAATTTGCATTAAGCGGATATACTGATAGTGTTGGTAAAGCATCAAGCAACCAATTATTATCAGAAAGAAGAGTTAATGCTGTAAGAGATTGGTTTCTTGCTAACGGAGTAGAATCTAACAAACTAACAGCTGCTGGTTATGGAGAAATTAACCCTATCGATTCTAATAAAACTAGAAAAGGTAGAGCAAACAACAGAAGAGTAGAAATTAAATTAATAAATTAATTAAAATTTCTTGAAAATAATTTAAAAAAGCGTTCTGTTTTCAGAACGCTTTTTTTATTTTTATGCTATGCAAAACTTTATAGCAACATGTGTTTCCGAAATTATAAATAGCGATACTGTAATTAGTAAAGCAATATTTATATTACCCAGTAAAAGAGCCGGTGTATTTTTAAAAAAAGAACTAGCTCAACAATTAAAAAAAACAATATTCCTGCCTAAAATAATTAGTATAGAAGAGTTTATTGAAGAAGTGTCGGAACTAAAAACAATAAATAATTTAGAAACCCTATTTGCTTTTTATAATGTATATGAAACGATAATACCCAAAAAATTAAAAGAACCATTTGAATCTTTCTCTAAGTGGGCACAAGTATTATTACACGATTTTAATGAAATAGATCGTTATAAAATTGATGCAAAAACTTTTTTTGAAAACCTTTCTAATATTAAACAATTAGAAAAATGGGAGCTAAATGAAGAGCCAACCGAACTTATAAAAAACTATTTAGATTTTTGGAAAAATTGCTATCGTTATTACGAAGATTTAAAGGTAAAATTATTGAATAATACAATCGGATACCAAGGGTTAATATATAGAGAAGCATCAAATAACATAGAGTATTACATAGAAAATCATAAAAAAATAAAGCATTATTTTTTAGGGTTTAATGCGCTAAATGCATCCGAAGAAGATATTTTTCAAGAATTACAACAACAAGGTTTAGCTAAAATATATTGGGATACAGACGCTGTATTTTTTAAAGATAAAACTCACTCGGCAAGTCATTTTTTAAGAAAATATAAAAATAATTGGAAATATTATGAGAAATACCCGTTTAAATTCATTTCTAAATCGTTTCAAGAAGATAAGCAAATACACTTTTTTGCATTACCAAAAAACATTAGTCAAGCTAAAAAAGTAGGGCAATTATTGCAAAATTTATCTACAGAAGAATTAAAAGAAACCGCAGTAGTTTTAGGAGACGAAAACTTATTGCTTCCTGTTTTAAACGCGTTACCCAGTAACGTTACGGGTGTGAATATTACAATGGGGTTGTCGTTGAAAAATGTGCCGTTAACCTCTTTTTTTGAACGTATTTTTATGCTGTATATTCAACAAAAGGGGAATCGTTTTTACTACAAACGCATACTGCAATTGATAACCGATAATTATGCGAAATTAACCTTTGGAGCGGATGATTTTCGAGCGCTATCAACATACATTTATAAAAATAATACGATCAGTTTATCGGCAGCAGAAATATTAAAAATAATACCTAACAATCAATTACTCCAAAAATTAATGTCGCTTAAAACCGCTTCGGTGAGTGAATGTTTGTCAGTTTTTAGTGATATTATTTTAAAACTAAAAGAGAAGTTTTCAAATGATAAAAATGAAAACTCATTAAATTTAGAATATTTATATAGATTTTATGAAGTTTTTAATAAGCTGGAGGTATTGCAAAAAAAACACCAAGTATTAAATGATGTTTCAGGGCTATATCAAATTTATAAAGAAATTATTGGATCAGAAACTTTAGATTTTAAAGGAGATCCTGCAAAAGGGTTGCAAATTATGGGAATGTTAGAATCTCGTGCATTAGACTTTAAACGTATTATTTTAACATCCGTAAACGAAGGAGTATTGCCAGCAGGTAAAAGTTATAATTCATTTATTCCGTTCGATTTAAAAATAGCATTTAAACTGCCAACCTATTTCGATAAAGATGCGGTGTATGCGTATCATTTTTTCCGATTAATACAACGTGCTCAAAACGTTAATTTATTATACAACACAGAACCTGATGTATTGAATGCAGGTGAAAAAAGCAGATTTTTACTACAACTAGAAACTGCCTTACAACCGAATCATAATATAGAATACCACACTAACTCACCAAGTATTTCTACTGCGTTATCAGAAATAAGAATAATAAAAAAAGACGATGTGGTGATTGCTCGTTTGCAAGAAATTGCAAGCATACATAATTATAAAGATAAAGAAGGGAACAATAAAATAAAAGGAGGTTTCTCTCCGTCAGCATTAACACAATATGTTAGAAACCCAATCGATTTTTATACACAAAAAATATTGCAAATTTATAAAGAAGACGAAGTAGAAGAAATCGTAGCATCCAACACACTAGGCACAATTGTACATAATACCTTAGAGAGTTTTTATAAACCTTTTGAAAAAACATCAGCCTTATCGGAAAAAAATGTAAGGGAGATGCAAAAAAAAATAGATAAAGAAATAAGGAATCAGTTCAATAAGGAATTTAAAAAAGGAGATATATCCAAAGGAAAAAATTTAATAATTTTTAGTGTTGCAAAACAATATATCTATAACTTTCTAAAAGAAGAAATAAAACAAATACAAAGCGGAAAAACAATTAAAATACATAAAATTGAAGCCGATTTACGCATGAAATTATCAATTAAAAACATACCTTTCCCTGTGTATATAGCAGGGAAAGTAGATAGAATTGATGAAATAGATGGTGTAATTAGAATAATTGATTATAAAACTGGTAAAGTAGATGCTAGTCAGATACAAATACACGATTGGGATATACTCACTAAAAATTATGACAAAGGAAGTAAGCCCTTGCAGGTTTTAACATACGCTTGTATGGTAAAGCAAAGTAATTTGTTTCCGAATAAACCAATAGAAGCAGGAGTAATATCATTTAAAAATTTAAAATCAGGATTTATAAAATTTGGTAAAAAAGAAAAACAAGGTAAAGTAAGTAAAAATAACGTTATGCAAACAAAAATAAATGAAAATGTATTTGAGAGTTATTTAGAGCAGTTAAAAAAATTAATTACAGAGATTTGTGATATCAATACTCCATTTACTGAAAAAGAAGTTTAAAAAACAAATTTAAATGAAACAAGAACATAAAATAATTGCTCAAAAAAAATCAAAACCAATTGTTTTAGATGTTACCTATCAAAAAAATAACATTCTAAAACCGATTGTTATTTTTTGTCATGGTTACAAAGGTTTTAAAGATTGGGGGTGTTGGAATTTATTAGCAGAAACTATTGCGAAAGAAAATATGTTTTTCTTAAAATTTAATTTTTCACACAATGGAGGTACAATTAAACAGCCCATCGATTTTCCAGACTTAAACTCCTTTGGGGAAAATAATTTTATAAAAGAATTGGACGACTTACAAACAGTAATCGATTATATCGCCATTAAAGATAATGAGTTTTCTTCGGAAGTAAATATAAACAACATTACCCTGGTAGGACATTCTCGTGGAGGAGGGATTGTAACCATAAAAGCATCAGAAGAAATACGAATAACCAAATTAATAACTTTAGCAGGAGTTTCCGATTATAAAGCGCGTTTCCCGAC
>CAZWNY010000054.1:0-10639 GCA_964635575.1 uncultured Kordia sp.
AAAAGATGAAAGTTGAAACACCAAATCAAAAAACTGTTATTAGTACCGTTGCATTAGGAGCAGGTACGGTGGCAGGTGGTTTATTAGGTAAAGGTTTAAATCAATATTTAAGTCCTGAAACCAAACTAATCACAGAACAAACAAAAAAAAATACCATATTTAAAAAGGTAGGTATAGCATTAGCATCTGCCGTTGCAGTAGCTTTTGTGTCAAGCAATGATCCTATAAGCCAAACTCTAAAAGGTGGTTTAATTGGTATTTGTGTCGAAAAAACAATTGGTTTAGCTATGGATTATGCTAAAACCTCTGATTTAGCTACTGTAACCGATACTGATTCGGCTATTAAGCAATTTGCACAAAGCTCATTAGGTTTAAGAGGTTGTGGCGGTTGCAAAACAGCAACACAAACAGCACGTTTATACAGTTACGTGCCTATGAACGCACCAGCGCAAGTTTATGCGCCAATTGAAACACCAGAATACAATGAGGTGGTATATGATCGTGCATTAAGCTAAGATTAAAACCAAACATTAAAAATTTAAAACCAAACATTAAAAATTTAAAAACAAATATTATGTCTAATAACAGAAAACAATTAAGAGAAGAAGCGTATGCAAAATTAAGAGCTTCACAAAATGGGGCAATTGCTGCCACTTTTGCAAATGATAACCCAGTAGTTATTGAAACGGTAGAGTATGTAACCGCAAATTTAAAGGGTGCATCTTCTATCCATAATTTAACCAAAGCATCCGCATCAGAATCAGTAGGTGTGCAAACTTTTGATTCAAACAAATTAGATACAGGGGAACACATGGTTATTGATAGTGTTAAGGGCGAAATGGCTATTGAAACTATTGATGCAAAGTCAGCAGGTAATGCTTCTTATAATAAAACAGCACCATCTGAATTATTATCAGCGGATATTGTAATCAAACAAGCAAATGAGTTATTGCGTTTTCCTATTTCGGAAATTCACAAATCTAACCCAACAGCAACCAACAGTAACGAAGATAAATATCGTTTTGTAGGTCATGCGCCTATTATTGAAGCTGCAAAGGTTTTAGCTATTTGGGTAGAATTTCCAGAGGGAGTAACAATGCCAGAAGATAAAGATTATTTTTTCCGTTTCTCATTTAGAGGTAACAAATTGCAAAAATAATTTAAAGCAAACATTTTTATAACCAAAAACGACCTACCTAAAATGAGGTAGGTCGTTTTTTTTAAATTCATACAAAATGCAAAAACATAAATCATACAATTTTACATTGCCAACAGGACAGGATCAATTAAGAGAGGTTATCTCTTTAGATAGGGGTAATGTTATAGGTGGTTTTATCAAAGTAGCCAATCCTAATGGTTTAGGAGCAGGTTTTACAAATATTGGTATTAACAGATCTAACGGCACTACTTTAGAAGAAGTGGTGTGTAGAGAAGCGTGGGAACAACGCCAAGGAGGTAACTATTTAGATAGTATTAAGCCGTTAAGTTTTAACGAAGATAAAATACAGGTAATTATTGGTGCGGACAACGCAACAACAGCTAATGTAAACTTTCAAATGGTGTTAGTTTATGAGCAGGAATTTTGCGATTAAACACTAAAAAATAAAAAAATATATTATGCAAAAATCTGAATTACAAAGCCGTGTATTATTAGGTAAAGTTCAAGAGGAACCAACAGACGACATTTTACAAGTAAGTATTATCAGTAAAGGTACTGCTAATGTATTTTTTATGGGCTTAGAAATTACCCCATCAAACCCTTTTTTTATTGAACCAACAGGAACATTTTTTAGTTTAGATTTTTCTAAAATAAAATTTACAAGTATGATACCAGGAGAAAGCGAAGTACTTATTATTTATCAAACATTAATAAATCAAACATCAACTTGCAATTACCCTCATTAAAACAAATAAATTATGCTAAATAAAATTATCAATCAAGTAACCAATAACCCACGCTTAGGAGTTGCTATAAAAAGCGAAACAGGTGTTTGGGTTTTGCCTTTTTCTCGTTTAGCGGATATAAAGGCAAAAGGGTACAATTCAGTAACCGATATATTGAATAATTTAATAGTAAATAATGAAGAAAAATTAACCATTTTTTTAAAAAGAAAAGCAGGTACAAGCAGCACATTTATAAAAAATGTAAGCGTTGTAATTGCTTCTAAAAATAATAAGGCGGTTGCAAGCCTAGAAACGGAAACAGTAGGAGCGGTTGAGAGCGTTCCTACCTCCGTTTCTAATATACAAGCTACACAGTTTAGGGGATTAATGGGTGTTGATGTAGGTGTCTTAGATATGTACGCTAAAAGCCAACAATTTAACCAAATGCAACCCCAATTAGCTGCTAAAATAGAAACCATTGATAGTTTAAAATTAACGGTTCAAAAAATGGAAATTGAAGCAATGCAAAAAAATTTTGATATTAAAAATCTTGAAAAAGAAGTAGCATCAAAAAAACGCCCTTTTGTATCTTCAGATGCCATAGCGTCCTTTTCTGGTTTAGCTGAAATGTTTGCACCTGCAATAAATAAATTTGCAAGCGCAGGGATGAAAGGAACTCAAAAACAAGAACCACAAGAAGTTTATAGTGAGCAAAAAACCGAATTATTGGATTTTATTAAAAACCCAAATTATGCTGATGCAAACGCAACGTATTTATTAAATATTATACAGCAATTAGAAACCCCACAATTTGCGGAAGCATTACACAACTTATTGAACCAACAACAGCCAACACCAACAAATTAACAGTATGGAAACAGCAACTACCACCATAACCATAACCGCTAACAGTTATGCGGAATTAGAGGAAAAAAAAGCAGTAATCAATGCCGTTTTAAAATTAGACACCAACAGTATTACTAAAATTAAAACGATGGCAAACAGTCCTAAAGTAGAAGAATTACTACGTAAAAAATGGGCGATGATTAAAATGTTTTTATAAAAAAAATAGCGCAATGAATAAAGGAATGAGTAACCCAGCAGTAATATTAGCAGCTACCGAAATTGCAAAAACAGATGCAGGTAAAAAAGCCATAGAAGCAACAGGTAATGCAGTTAAATTGATTTTTATGATTGGAGGGGTTGTATTAACAGGGTGGTATGCTAATAAAAAATATAAAGAATGGCGTGTTAAAAAATATTTAACTGAAAATGCTTCAAAAAAAGAAGTGCAATTAGCTATGTTGTTTAGGGGGGCAATGAAGCGTTTGCCCAGCATAGACTTACTATGGACTGAAATATCAATACCAGATGGCACGGATGAAGATCTAATTAATTTGTTAGGGAGAAATGAAGTAAGTATTGATTTAATATCAAAAGCATATAAAATTATATTTGACAGCGTCCTACTTACAGATATTAATTCGGAATTAAGCGGTACAGAGTTACAAACTTTTTTTAAAGGAGTAAATGCAACAGGCACGGACAATACAACCCCTGCAAATAGCTTTGTGCATTATTTGAAAAATCAAACTATTTGGGTTCGTAAAAAAGATACCCCTTTAGCTACACGTAGGGCAACCAAACAAAACGGACATTGGATAATTACAAATGACAGTAAAGGACAATTTACTTTTGGAGAAAAAATCGGCAGTATATATGATATTAAAATACATCCAAACGGAGAAATTGATTATATCATTGACACCCCCTGGGATATTAACGCAACAACAGGTTTTGCCGTTGCTAATCACAGAGAAGTTATAAATAACAACCCAAACACCAACTAACAATATGCAATTAAACAAAGCACAACCTTATGTTATTTTAGAAGATCCAAAAAACATAAGCGATCCCCCTGCTGAAATTTACGGATATATTTTTGATGAAAATCGCAAGCCATTAGAGGGAGCAACAGTTGCTGACCTTAGTGCAAAAACAGGAACCGTAACCAAAGCAGATGGTAGTTTTAAATTACTTACCAAAAAGAATAGTAACATTGTTATTCGGTTTTTAGGTATGCAAACCATTACAGGTTATGCCTACCACTATATAGGTAAAAGTATTGTTATGAAAGAAAACAATGAACTTTTAGATGCCGTAGTAATAACAGTAGCAACACCAAAACCAACAATAGGCAAAAACAAAGCATTGTTATATGTTGGCGGTGGTTTATTAGGTTTAACGGCTTTATACTTCATTTTTAAGCCTAAAAAAAGCACTAAAAAACCTAAAACAAAAGGATTGAAAGGGAGTAGCCCCAGTTGTGATAATGCAGGTAAAGTATTAGCCACATCAAACAATAAAGCCATTAAAAAATTAGCTTCTAAAAAAATGAACGCTTGTAAAATAGCGGTACAAAAAAAAGCTAAAAAAGTAACCTTGTAGTTATGGCAATATTCTCTAATTTTTTACCAAAGTTATTGGTGGCAGAGGGTGGTTATCAAAAAATGTCAGCAGATAACGGTAATTATAATTCGTTAGGGCAATTAGTAGGTACAAATCGTGGTATTTCGGCTCCAGTTTATGAATTTTGGATAGGTAGACCGCCAACAATTGCTGATATGCAAACACTAACATTATATACCGCACAGGCAATTTATAAAAAATTGTATTGGGATAAAATAAAAGCCGATCAAATAAAAACCCAAGAAGTAGCCAATATAATTGCCGATCATGGGGTAAATGCGGGTACAGGTAGCGCAGGTAAAATAGTGCAAAGAGCCTTAAATCAATATTT
This sequence comes from uncultured Kordia sp., assembly GCA_964635575.1. Classification (GTDB taxonomy): domain Bacteria; phylum Bacteroidota; class Bacteroidia; order Flavobacteriales; family Flavobacteriaceae. Next base: position 4,685 of record CAZWNY010000054.1, read on the forward strand.
TAATAAAAATTTAATGGTAGATGGTGCAATAGGTAATTTAACGGTAAGCGCAATAAATAGTGTAAACCAAAGCAAATTATTTGATGCCATTTTACAAAAGAGAGAGCAATTTTATAAAAGATTAAACCAACCCCAATTTTTACAAGGATGGCTAAACCGATTACGCCCATTTTATGAAGATGGTATTTATTTAGCCACAAAATACGGTAAAAAGACAGGCATTCGGTTTTTAACAATATTAGGAGTTTCGGCTACCGTTTTTTTTTTTTTAATTAAAAAGTATAATAATTAAGTTATGATAGGACAATTTCCCTCAAAAGATGATACCGCTATTGATTTAAAAGGTTTAGCAACAGAGCCTAAACAAGATGCGCAATTATCACAAGAATTAAAGGTAATTAATACTACCGACAGCAATGCAAAAAAGGAAACCTACGGTATTAGTACAGTAAGGCAGGATGAAATTTCGGAAGATACCAGCGGTACAGGGAAATCCCAACCGTTAAAATCAAATGCTAAAGGGGCATTATTTGTTGAAGATGTCGCATTTTCACATCAAAAAGGAGATATTGCAAACCCAGAGTTTTCAGGAGTTTTTACAAAAACCTACACAAACGCTACGTTAAAAGAAATAGCCTTTGCATTAGAAGCTGGAGAAATCACAATAAAATTAGGATCAGATGCTCCAGTAGTTTACAAAAGCATACATTCCTTACCGTATTTTGACAACCTACCGTTTATAAGGCAATCGATATTAATAACATCTACCAATAGTACTACGCTTTTACGTTTAACACTTAAAAAAGTAATATAATGGGAGGTTTTGCAAAAAATAATAATAAAACATCATATTTAGGTGAACACGCATCAATAACAGCAGTAGCCACAGCACACCCATCACCGCAAGAAGGCAGTTGGGCAATACAACCAGTTTCAGGTGGTAACGACATTGTAATGTGTTGGGATAATGCAGATGGTGTTTGGAGGGAAGAAACTTTGCCTACACCTTCTCAAAATTTAGTCATTAAACCTATTTCTGAAGCGTGGAATTATATCGAAATAAGTGATATAGATAAGTTGTTGGTGTATAATACATCTCAGTTAGCTTATTTAGTTGTGCCATCAAATGTTCATCATGCAATTCCTATTGGTGCTAAAATACATTTTTTACAAATTGGAGATAGTGAAGTAAGAGTGTTTGGCGTGACTGTTAATGTGTCAGATAAGCTGATTATAGAAGCAAATAGATATGAGATTAGAACTTTAATAAAAATTTCATTAAACGAATATATTATTGATGGGTTATCAAGTCCTTTAGAAAGGGGTGCTACATATCACTATAATAGCAATCAAGATGGCATTAGAAAGTGGTTTGGTGTTGGTTTTAATTATTCAGCCACAAGACCTTTGGCAGTTTACAAGAATGGATTACGACTTACAAAGGGTATTGACTATCAAGAATATGTTATCAATAACGCTATCAATTTTACAATTGCTCCGATTTCAACAGATGTATTAATTTTCTCTAACTAAAAAACAAATTTTATGAAAGCACAGATTATATCCGAAAATAAAATAACTACCACTCCTAATGGAGATCTAGTGTATGTTACTCGAACTAATACAGAAGTAATAATTAAAGAAGATAACAGTAGGGTGTACACTATTATTACAGAATATGCGGACTATCAAGATGTACCCGCACCAACTTTTGATGATAATGGTAATATTGTAACAGATAGTAACGGTGAGCCTATTGTTACAACCGAATCAAAATTACTAAGTTTAGGAATATTCCACACTAATGAGTCGTTTTTTCTTCCCGAGGAAGTAAATGCTTTAGGTTTAATGTTAAGATCAAATCTACCTGATGGATTAAATGATGTTGAAGAAGATTTGTACAAGAGGCAACACGCTCTGTTGTACAAAACGATTAATGATGTGAGTTCTGTTAATGGTTTCTTAGGAACTAAGGAATGGAAAATTAATCAAAGAATGACAATATAATGTTAGGAAGTAAAAACAATTTTTTTTACAAAACCAAAAAAGAACTAAAAACGAACCAAATGAAACAAGAATTATTTACAATTATAGCGCAATCACTACCTTATTTATTTGGAGCAGGTGGTTTCCTCGCTTATTTTCAAGAGCGCAAAAAAAGACAAGTAGAGCTATCAAACAAAGAAGCTGGAGCATTGCAAGAAATGCAACGAGCCTATGACGAATTTGTAAAAGATAGTAGAGATATTATCAGTGTTTTACGTGCTGATTTAAAAGAGGTTAAACTAGAATTAAAAGAACAAAATCAAGAATTAAGAGCCGTAAAACAAGATTTTAGAGATTATAGAAAAAACTACAAAAAAGCAAGTTAATTATGCTAACCATACTTACAAATCCAATTTTCCGCAAAATCATAACCTCCTTAATTATAGGCGGTATTGGTTTTTATGGTGGGTTTACACTAAAGCAAAAACAGTTACAACAACAGCGTAAACAAAAAAATATTGCCATTGGTAAATATGAGCAATTAACAGTACACTACCAACAGTTGCGCACCGTAGCGGACACCCTGCAAAATGTTGTGATTATGTTAGCTAAACAAGAGCGTATAAACGTGGTAAACTATGTGCAGAACACTAAAGTAAAAGATGGTAGTACTTTAAATTTTGTTCCTAAAACACACGCTACATTAACCGCTTTAAAAATAAGTAAAACAGCAACTTTAATACCTCAAAATGTTTTTAAGCCATCCGCTCCTGTGCCAATACTACCAGAACCGATAAAAAAAGAAAAAAAACGCAGTTGGATCCGTAGGGTGTTTACTCGTAAAAAATAATTTAATAAAAACCGATATAATAGAATTTTAAGAATGAAAAAAGCAATCGTTATTACCGCCTTACTTTTTAGCGGTCTGTATTATTTTGGCAAACCGAAAGTCGAAAGTTTAATTAAAACGTATGAAGATGCTTTAAAAAAATTAAAAATTGGGTTTGGGTCAGTATCAAATATAAATATAAAAAATAGTTTACTTACTGCTAATGTAGTGTTAAAAATAGTAAACCCAACCCCCCTAAACTTTGGTGCAGATAGTTATGGAGTAGCCACACTAACAAAACTTACCTTTTACACACATAAAGGCTTGAATATAGGGTATGCGTTCCCTAATTTACAAAACATAAGCATACAAGCCAACAGCACTATATTAACACAGCCTATTCCGATACAAATAACAATGAATGCAAATGCTATATTAGTTGGGTTAGATTTAGTGCAAAACACAAAAGATATTAAAGTAGTGGCGGAAGTTACCGCATTTGGTCAAATTTATCAATTATCATAATGAAAAAGAAAATCATCATCACATCAATTATACTGCTAATTGGTTTGGTAGCTTATCCTAAAAATAAAAAAAACATGGCATTAAAAGCAAAATTACATCCATTAACTGATAACCAAACAATACGAGGTTGTGATCTTAAAGGTTGCGGCTCTTTTGGCGCAAACAGAGGAGATAGAAAACATGAAGGCATTGATATTATAGTGCATAAAGGGCAACAAATTAAAAGTCCGATTAGCGGTACTGTGACACGTAAAAGTTACCCCTATGCAAATGATTTGAAATACGAGGGATTGTTAATTGAAAACGATACACATTCGGTTTTTATCTGGTATATGTATCCTTGGAAAGTAAAAGGACAGCAGATAAATAAAGGTGATATTATTGGAGTGGCACAAGACATTTCAGAAAAATACGGAAGCGGTATGCAACCACACGTACACTTTCAAATAGAGCAAAACGGAATAGCAATTGACCCTACAAACTTATTTTAAGATGAAAGAAAAAGTAATAAAAAGATACAACAATTTAGATGGGCGTAAACGAGTAATGCGCAGCACTATTGAGCGTTTAAAAAACGATGCCAATAAAGTGCATCCAGTAATTTACATTAAGTTATCGGATCTATTAAAAAACAACCCAACAGACAAAGCATTTGATATTACAATTAGCACAAAAATTTCACTTATAAGTAAAAAAAAAAAAGTAGTTGTAAAACCAAAAGCAGGTAAAAACGGACAATACTCATTATTGGGAGCGGATCCAAAACAACCATACAAAGAAGTAGATAATCTTTTTAATGGGGTTAAAAACAGTCTAATGATTAGCCGTTTACGAGTATTTTTTAAAGATATATTTAAACAAAAAGTATATAATGTTGATTTGAAAAAACATATATATATAGATAAAATTTCTTACGGTAAAATATTTTTTGGAGGAGAAGAAATCAATACAGAAAAGGCTACTGCAATAATGTATATAAAAGATTTGTTACAGGCAGCAACATACTTAAAAACCTCAAAACCTAAAAGAAAGCATTTAAAATATGGAGCAGTTTCGGTAATAAATTTAAAAAGTAAAATTGTTATTGATAAAAAAATAAAAACCTACATACTAACTGTTTTTGAAACAAAAAAGGGCTTATTGAAATATTACATACAAGAAGATATAAAAAAGTCCGACAGAGTACATTTCAGCAAAGTTATAACACAATCTGATTCAACTATCGAACTTTTAAACAAAACTACAAAAACCAATCCAATAAACAAGGGTTTACAAAAAAAAATATCAAAAAACACCTTAAACAACAGGTTTTCAACACCAAAAAAACGTGATTTTTTCAACTTAAAACCAAAATTTAAAGACGTTTCAAAATTTTTAGGTAAGGTAGAAATTTTGAAAAAAGAAAGTGCCGTTATGACGTTATCCGCAGGACAAGGAGCAGGTAAAACTACCGCATTTTTTCAGTTAATGGATGCCTTTGGAAGTAGTGGATATAAATGTTTACACGCCAGTTTGGAGGAACACCCCGAGAGCTTCCTTTATGAAAAAAAGGTAAAAGATATGTTAAGTAAACAAGCCTTACCAAACATAACCGCACCCAATTATGAGCGCAATAACATTACCCAATTATGGGATGATATTAATGATGCCGATGTAATTTTTATTGATAGTATGAAAAAACTATGGCAATATCAAAAAGGCGTTGATTTGGATAATGATTTGCGTAAAAAATACAATGGTAAGCTATTTGTAATTATCTTTCAATTAACCAGTACAGGTAAAATGAGAGGTGGTAGTGATGCGCAATTTGATGGCGATATTATCAGTTTTATTGAAAAGCACGATGATTTTAATAAAAATTATATGTACCATGATAAAAACCGATATGCCACAGAAAATATTGCCCACTTAAAATATAACCTTTCACAAAAAGGATTACAAGGTTTAATAAACAACACACCAACAGAAGTAGCAAATTTTGTTGTTGTGGGATAATTTTGTGGTACTACCACACAACTACCACAAATAAAACCCACCCTTTTACAGGTGGGTTTTATGTTTAAATTAGTTTATTCAATTATTTTTTGTACATTTGTCTTGCAGAAAAACCGAAAACTATGATTTTAAAAACACATTTTATTAATAATACAGCCCACGAGAAAGGTGATGTAAGTTCACTAATCACCACGTTTTCGTTGTTTTTCTGCAGTACTCGTGGGTCTTTTTTTAAATCTCAATATTATGCAGAAAAACAACGAGAAAAACAGCAACAATGATGCCTTAACTATTCAACAATTTGAATATGAATTAGCCCAATGGGTAGATTCTTTTAGTGGTTATTTTGAAATGATACCCAAAGCACAACAATTATTACACAATTGTATATTAGACATTGATAGTCAAATTTACACGGAATCCGAAAAAGAGGTAGTAGGTGCATTTTTAAATTCGGCACTATCACTTTCGTTTTTAGTAAAAGATAATAAAGAAAATTTACAAAAATACATTGATTACAAAGTTGAAAATTAGCCTTTAAAATCACATTTTTAGTATCAAAATAAAAAAGCAAAATTATTACACTTTTTAGGGCATTATTACACTTTTATTACATCAAA
>CAZWNY010000054.1:10739-12267 GCA_964635575.1 uncultured Kordia sp.
AAAAAGCAAAATTATTACACTTTTTAGGGCATTATTACACTTTTATTACATCAAATTACACCTTAAAAACAAAGTGTAATAAAAAGTGTAAGGAGGTTTAACCCAACAAACACAAGGGTTTGTTTAAAATTTATTACACTATTACACCGAAAACCAACTTTTACTTACTTTTTTTGATTTTTATTTTAAAATTTTACTCCAGAGTTTATAATTTTACTATTTGCCGTTTTTAAATTTTGAGGTATATAAGTATTTGTTTGTTTTATTGAATGATGTCTTGCTTGATCTCTAACCGAAACTAAATCTACTCCTGCAATTATTAAATCTGTAATTCCTGTATCTTTCAAACTGTACCATTTTATGTTTTCATCTAATTTTAAAAACAATCTCATTTTCCTCCATTTTTTTGAACATTTATCTGGATGAAAACTATTTTTACCAGGAGCGTAATTATCGGCACTAAATAAATAATCTTTTTTATTTGCTGCAGCAATATGTTTTTGTAACATTATTTTTAAATTTATGGGCATTGTTACGTGTGCAGATTGTTTGTTTTTTGAATTATCAGAATGTATAAAAATAGTATTCGTTAAAAAATTTACATCACTTACTTTTATTTTACTTAATTCGGTACGTCTAATTAAACAATAATAACACACCAGGCAAAGTAAAAAGTAATTCGCATCTTCTTTTTTAAAATAATTAAATATCTTTTCCCTATCCTTTTCAGAAATTACAATCCTACTGTTTTTTTTCTTGTTTGTTTTTTTAAAATTTAAAGATGGATTTACACCAATGTATTTTTTTTGAAGCAGAAAATTACACAAGGTTTTTATAAACGTCATATAATTATCACGAGTACGTGCCGATACTCTTTTATCATACCTCATATAGTCTAAAAAGTCAGAAATTAGCGAACTATTAAATTTATAACATAAAACATCATTTTTACCCACACTATGTAGATACCTTTTAATAACTGTAATTCTACTGGTGTATGTTTTTTTTGTATCAAAACGTAAATTTCCGTCCTTAAATTCAATTTCTAAATGTTTTAAAAATAAATTTAACGCATCATTTAGCCTGGTAAACTCTTTTACTTTTTCAGCATCCATAAATGGATTCCATCCATATAATAAACGATTGTTGATCTCTACAATCATACGCTTTGCAAGTTGTCGCCTTTGTGTGATACTTTTTAAAGGTTTTACCCTATTGCGTTTGCGTTTTAGTTTTTGTTCAAAAGGATTGAATACATAATAAACAACTTCCCACGTACTATTTTCGTGCAATTCAGCAGGAATATAATCTACCAGTGGAATATTTTTTGATTTTTCAGTTAAGTGCATTTTTTTTTTACATCTAATTAAAAATTAGTTGTAAAATATTGATAAAATGATTGACACGTATTTGACACGCTTTTTTTTAAAACCCTTATAAATTCAATGTTTATAAGGGTTTGCAGAGTGGAGCCGGAGAGAATCGAACTCTCGTCCAAACAAGCAATTAAAGAGCTTTCTTCACGCTT
>CAZWNY010000055.1:0-12197 GCA_964635575.1 uncultured Kordia sp.
GTTTGTTTTGCAAAATATAAATTTGCTTCAGCACCCAAACCTGTAAAAGTTAAGGTTTCATCAAATTTTTTGGCATCTAAAGTTAAATTAAAGTGCTTGCCTTTAGCTATGTAGATGCTCGCGTGTTCGGTTCCGTCATAAATAACGTATTGTCCTTCATCTAAACGTAAAGTATCTGCAAATTTTCCGTTTGCATCTAATTTAATTTTTACAACAACATCTCTACCTTTATAAACGGTTAAAATGTCATTATTTTGATTGGTAATTTGACCTGTAAACAAAGTGTAATTTACAGGTTTAACTTCTTCTTTTTTACAAGAAATTACTGCAAACAATGCAAATACGAAAATTATTTTTTTCATTTTAAAATTGGTGTTAAGAAATTAATAACCACGAAAATACAAAAAATTAATATTAAATATAAGATTACTTATTAAAAATTAAAACTACAGCATCCATTTAAAGTTGTAATTCGTATTAGGTACTATAGCTCTTTCTGCTAAACGATACATTCTGTCAGGCAAACGCATTAAATAGTCTCTTGCTTTTTCGGCTTCTTCAGTTAAATCTGTTATTTTATCTATTTCCCAGGTTGTATTTAGTTTTCGCATAATATCTACATAGTCAAAACCAGTATAAACACCTGCGCGTTGTGCTACTATTGAAAATTGATCAAACAAACTACCTTTTTCGCTAAAAGATTCTCTTAAATACATTGCAGGCATAACAATTTGTTTTTTCATCATATAATAATAAGAAAGCATCATTTCTGATGGGTCTATTTTAAAAATTTCTTTTATAAAATGAGAGTATGCTATATGATGACGCATTTCATCTCCAGCAATAATTTTAGACATTTTTGCTAAACTTTTTAGTCCTTTTTTACGTGCAATTTTCGCTACATTTTGATGCGATATATAAGTTGCTAATTCTTGAAAGCTGGTATACACAAAGTTTTTGTAAGGATCAGTTGCGGTACCAATATCAAACCCATCAGCAATTAAATGTTGAGTGGTAATTTCTAATTCTCGCATATTTACACGTCCTGACAGGTATAGGTATTTATTTAACACATCACCATGTCGGTTTTCTTCTGCTGTCCAAGCTCTAATCCATTTTGCCCATCCGTTATCTGGGTCTTGCTCTACACCATCTAAATTTATTAACCATGATTCATAGGTTGGTAGTGCTTCTTCTGTAATGGTATCACCAACCATACATACCCAAAAATCATCATCAAAATCGTTTGCTAATTCTCGTATTTCTTTTACTTCGTCAATAAAACTATCTCCTTGCGAGTTGGGTAAAAAATCGCTGGGTTGCCAAATAGTATCTATTGGTATTAAAAATTGATCTACAAACTGGTTGATGTTTTTACCAAGGGTTTGCATTACTTCTATTCGTATGTTTTTTATAGACATAATTTAGGTTGTTATAATATGTTTTTTAATTATTTTTTCTGTTTCTGTTAATAGCTCATCAATAGGTGTACTATTAATTTTTAAGGGTTTGTGTACTTTAAACTTTATTGGGCTTCCTATACCAAACGGGAATTTTCCATATTTAAAAACTTTCCAAGAGTTATTAACGGTTATTGGAACAATATATGCTTCAGGGTTGTGTTTTATAATTATTTTTAAACCACTTGTAGAAAAGGGTTTAGGTTTTCCATTTTTACTTCTTGTTCCTTCAGGAAATATGGCTGCAGACCATTTTTTAGTGTTAATTTTTTTTGCAAATTCTCCCAACGTTGCAATTGCTAATTTAGGTTTTTTTCGATCTATTAATACAGCTCCGCCATTGCGTAGGTTATAAGATACACTTGGAATGCCTTTGCCCAATTCTTTTTTGGATACAAATTTTGGGTTATGTTTTCTAAAATACCATGAAATTGGTGAAATATCAAATAAGCTTTGATGATTAGATACAAATATTAGTGTTGTATTTTCTGGCAATGTATGTTTGTTGTCTATTTTTATAGTTATACCTAACCATAATAGATTTTTTATCAAAAATAAATTCATATAATCTACTACTCTTTGATAGGTTTTAAACTCAAAAAAACGAAAACTTAACCATTGCAAAGGTTGAAATATCAATAGTATTAAAAGAAATGATATTACGAATAATGATGATAATATGTAACTTATTATTTTCAAAAAAAATGAAGATTTTATTAATATTCGGCAAATATATCCAAACATTTGTTAAGATTCCTTAATTGTACTTCTTTTTTTTAAAAAGATATCGATTTTTTATATCTTCGCAGTATGATAAAATCAATATTATTTGTTTTTTTAGGTGGTGGATTAGGTAGTGTTTTACGGTTTATTATTACTAAATACCTTAATAACGCTACTACTGAAGTACCATACGGAACTTTTGTGGTTAATGTTTTAGGCAGTTTACTTATAGGTGTTATTTTAGGAGTTTCGGCAAAAGGAAATGTACTTACTCAAAACCAAACTTTATTATTGGCAACTGGTTTTTGCGGTGGTTTTACTACTTTTTCAGCTTTTTCCTACGAAAATCAAGTGTTTTTAAAAGCAGGTGATTTCACTTCTTTTGCGTTATATAGTATTTTAAGTTTTGTACTTGGTTTTTTAGCTGTTTTTGCGGGATTGTTTTTAGTAAAATAAGAGTTAAATCTTTTCTTTTAATCAAAAAAGCATAAATATTTTTGACATTTTTAATTGTATCTTTGCAGTCTTAAAAATAAACTATGAGAACAAAATCACTCAAAAAAAATAAAATTAACGTAATTACCTTGGGGTGCTCAAAAAACGTGTACGATAGTGAAGTGCTAATGGGGCAGTTAAAAGCAAATGGCAAAGAGGTTGTGCATGAAGATCAGGGTAATATTGTAGTGATAAATACCTGTGGTTTTATTAATAATGCTAAAGAAGAGTCAGTAAATACTATTTTAGAGTATATGCAACAGAAAGAACAAGGTTTAGTTGATAAAGTTTTTGTTACAGGTTGTTTGAGTGAGCGTTATAAACCAGATTTAGAAAAAGATATACCCAATGTAGATGCCTATTTTGGAACTACACAATTACCCCAACTATTAAAAGCATTAGGAGCCGATTACAAACACGAATTAATAGGCGAACGACTAACCACTACGCCAAAAAACTATGCTTATTTAAAAATAGCGGAAGGCTGTGACAGACCTTGTAGTTTTTGTGCAATACCTTTAATGCGAGGTAAACATAAATCGACTCCAATAGAAAACTTGGTTATTGAAGCCGAAAAGTTAGCTGCAAACGGAGTAAAAGAACTCATTTTAATAGCACAAGATTTAACCTATTATGGTTTAGATATTTATAAAAAACGAAGTTTAGCAGCGTTATTAAAAAAATTGGTAAAAGTAGAAGGCATTGAATGGATACGGTTGCATTACGCATTCCCTACAGGCTTTCCGATGAATGTGTTAGAATTAATGAAAATAGAACCTAAAATTTGTAACTATTTAGATATCCCATTACAACACATTTCCGATAAAATTTTAAAATCGATGAAACGAGGTACAACAAAAGAAAAAACTACAAAATTAATACACGAGTTTAGAGCTTTAGTTCCCGAAATGGCTATACGAACAACACTAATTGTAGGTTATCCAGGTGAAACAGAAGAAGATTTTCAGCTATTAAAAAATTGGGTTACTGAAATGCGTTTTGAACGCTTAGGCTGTTTTACCTATTCTCACGAAGAAAACACCGGTGCTTATGTTTTAGAAGACGATGTGCCACAAGAAGTAAAACAACAACGGGCTAATGAAATTATGGAAATACAAAGCCAAATTTCGTGGGAATTAAATCAAGAATTTATAGGTAAAACTATCCGTTGCATTATTGACCGTAAAGAAGGTGGGTACTTTGTTGGGCGTACCGAATTTGATTCGCCAGACGTAGATAATGAAGTATTAATTGATGCCGAAAAATTTTATTTAAAACAAGGAGAATTTAGTAATATAAAAATTATTGAAGCAACCGATTTTGATTTATATGGGGAAGTGGTATAAACAAAAATAATTAGATTTTACAAATTTTATAACTGTTTTAGAAGAATAATATAAACACTGTAACTAAATCAATTTTTTTCTTTGTCTAAAACAGTTATAAAATCTTTGTATTCTTCAAAAAACGCTTCAAAAGCACTCATTTTATCTACAAAAAACTCGTAACAACTTTGCCATGTGTTTTTGTTATGTATGCTAAATTTTTGCTCGTGTTTTACATAGATTCTACAAATAGTTTTATCACCATCTTTTAAGTAATAATTGGCGTCATAAATAACGTTTGTTAAAAAATTATTTTTCAGAATTTCGTGTACACTTTCTAACTTCTCCCATTGTAGCATTCGCTCTAGTTCATCTGTTAAATCTACATCTAAACAAACCATTGCAGTTTTTCTATCGGCATAAAACTTAAAGGTTACACCTTTTATTTTGGTATGATACATTGTCCATTTTCTTGGGAATGACTTCCCGAAACTTGTCCAAAATAATTCTCGCAACTGTCTTGATTCTTCTTTGCTAAACATAAAAAAGTTATATAAAATAAGTAATTAACAAACCAAATGTAATCGTCATTAATTTTAAGAAATTAAATTTATGACCTTCGCTACTCTCAAAAATAATAGTGGTCGAGATGTGTAAAAATATACCAACTGCCAATGCCGTTAATAAATCAATATGATTATTTAACGTAGGAAACTCCACTGTTAAATAACTTCCTAAAGGTGTCATTATTGCAAATAAAATTAAAAACAATGCAATGCTACTCTTTTTTAATTCAGAATTTATAAAAAAGGTACTTAAAATAATTGCAATAGGTATTTTATGCAATGTAATACCTATTAAAATAGGGTGATGTTGGTGCAATGGAGCGCCTTCTATAAGTGAATGGATACACAAACTAACAAATAATAACCACGGAAATTGTTTGTCCTTTTTATGTAAATGTACGTGACCATGTTCTGCTCCTTTTGAAAAAAACTCTAAACAAATTTGCAATAAAATACCTAACACAATAAATAGACTAATTTTTTTAGCATTTTCAGCATTATAAAACAACTCAGGAAGCATTTCAAAAATAGTAATGCCTAATAAAAACGCACCACTAAAGGCTAGTAATAATTTTAAGTTTTTCTTTTTTGAAGGTTTAAATATAACTACAAATAAGAAGCCAACAAGTACTGAAAATATGGGGAGTAAATAAGTTATCATTTAAATAGTAAGATTAATCGTTTAGCATTATTTTTTTCAAATTTACCCAATTTAAAGTCTCCAAAAACCTCAAGTAAGGTAATATTTACTTTTTTAAAGTAGTTTTCAAAATCGGTTAATGTTAATAAACGTACACGTTCAGTATAGCAAAAATCTTCATTATTATCGGTAAACTTAATTTCTTTATTCACAAAACCATCTTTCACAAAACGCTTTATATAAAAGGTAATGTCATCTATTTTTTTTGTTTCTTCAGGTATCAAATTATCAATCACATAGTGTACATTCATAAAATCAATTATTCCAAAACCAGTTTCATTCAAACTATTTTTAATGGCAGTTAATGTATTTAAGTTGTCTTGCTCGTCTTCAAAATAACCAAAACTGGTAAACAAGTTAAAAACAGCGTCATATTTATGCGAATAGTTTTTACGCATATCATGCACTTCAAAATTCAAATTTTTATTTTCAAACTGTTTGGCGTAAGTAATGCTATTTTCCGATAAATCAATACCTGTAACCGAGTAGCCTATTTTATTTAAGTAAACGGAATGTCTTCCTTTGCCACAAGCTAAGTCTAAAACAGTAGCATTGTCGGGTAAGTTTAGGTAATTAGTAAGATGTTTCATAAAAAGTTCCGCCTCATTATGATTCCTGTTTTTATATAAAATATGGTAGTATTTGGTGTCAAACCAAGAGCTAAACCATTTTTTTCTTTCTTTTCTTTCCAATTTTGTATCCATATAAAAGCAAAAATACTGTATTTTTGCATGCTATGGGACAAAATTTTAAAATGGTAGCCAAAACTTTGTTTGGTTTTGAAGAATTATTAGCAAAAGAGCTTAAAAATTTAGGCGCAATGTCTGTGAAAATAGGTGTTAGAAACGTTAGTTTTGAAGGAGATATAGGTTTTATGTACAAAGCAAACTTGTGTTTGCGTACTGCAATAAAAATTTTAAAACCTATTCGGACATTTACAATTCGGGATGAACAAGAATTGTACGACAAAATATATGGCATCCATTGGGATAAATATATGAATGTAGATGATACTTTAGCAATTGGAGCAACAGTTTCATCAACTAAATTTACACATTCACAATTTATAGCCTTAAAAACAAAAGATGCTATTGTAGATAAATTTAGAAATAGAGAAGGCAAACGACCAAATGTAGATTTAGACCATCCTGATTTAAAAATAAATATACATATACAAGATGATAAATGTACGGTTTCCTTAGATAGTTCAGGTCAATCATTACATAAAAGAGGTTACAGAACCGATACCAATATTGCTCCAATAAATGAAGTTTTAGCAGCAGGTTTAGTATTGCTATCTGGTTGGGACGGACAATGTGATATGTTAGATCCTATGTGTGGGTCAGGCACGTTAGCCATTGAAGCTGCTATGATAGCTTGTAATATACCTGCAAATATAAACCGTGAGGAATTTGGTTTTGAGCGTTGGATGGATTTTGATGAAGAGTTATATAACAAAATAGAAGAATCTTGCTTAAACAGAATTAGAGAATTTCATTATCAAATAATTTGTTACGATAAAGCACCTTCAGCAGTACGAAAAGCCTCCGAAAATTTTGAAAACGCAAACTTATCAGACTATATAAAAGTGCATCATGAAGATTTTTTCAAAACATCTAAACCGCACGACAATAAATTACATATTTTATTTAATCCACCTTACGGAGAACGTTTACCTGTTGATGTTAAAGAGTTTTACGGAGCAATTGGCGACACCTTAAAACAAGGATACACCAATACAAATGCATGGTTTATTACCTCAAATATGGAAGGTATAAAATCGGTAGGGCTACGTGCATCTCGTAAAATAAAACTATTTAACGGTAAGTTAGAATCTCGTTTGGTAAAATACGAATTGTACGCAGGAAGCAAAAAAGGAAAATATATAAATGCTAAAAAGGAAGAAGAATAGTGACTACCAATTATAACGATACAATAATAGCTTTAGCAACAGCTAGTGGAGTAGGAGCAGTAGCTATTTTAAGAATTTCAGGGGGAAACGCCATTACTTTGGCAGATAGTTGTTTTAAATCTGTGAAAAAACAAAAACTACTTGCTAACCAGAAAACACATACCTTACATTTAGGACACATTATTGATGGAAATCGATATATTGATGAAGTTTTAGTCTCTATTTTTAAAAATCCAAATTCATATACAGGCGAAAATGTAGTTGAAATTTCATGTCACGGATCACAATATATACAACAAGAAATTTTACAAGTATTCATTAAAAAAGGATGCAGAACCGCAGATGCAGGAGAGTTTACATTACGCGCATTTTTAAATGGCAAGATGGATTTAACACAAGCCGAAGCAGTAGCCGATTTAATTGCAAGTGATAGTGCGGCATCTCATCAAATAGCAATGCAACAAATGCGCGGTGGCTTTGCTAATGAAATTCAAAAATTAAGACAAGAACTCTTAAACTTCGCATCATTAATTGAATTAGAACTCGATTTTGCAGAAGAAGATGTAGCCTTTGCCGATAAAAGTCAATTTACAACCTTGGTAAACAAAATAGCGAAAGTTTTAAAACAATTAATCGATAGTTTTGCTACAGGAAATGTACTTAAAAATGGTATTCCTGTTGCTATTATAGGTGAACCTAATGTAGGGAAATCGACCTTATTAAACGCATTATTAAATGAAGAGCGTGCCATTGTAAGCGATATTGCAGGAACTACACGTGATGCTATTGAAGATGAAATAAGAATTGGCGGAGTAACCTTTAGGTTTATTGATACCGCAGGAATACGAGAAACCAATGATGTAATAGAAAACATAGGAATACAACGTACTTTTGAAAACATTGAAAAAGCACAACTTGTATTGCTTTTAATAGATGCTTCTAATCTTAAAAATCAAAAAGAAAAAATTGCAGACTTACAAAAAAAATATCCAAACAAACGCATTCTTACCATTTTAAATAAAGCAGATTTATTATCAGAAGAACAACGATTAGCTATTCAATCACAATTTTCAATTATAATATCTTCAAAAAATAAAGAAGGAATTCAATATTTACAGGATCAACTAACCCAATTAGCCAATTTAGGAATATTGAGTAATAATGAAACTATTGTAAGTAATAATCGACATTTTGAAGCGTTAAATAACGCACTAACCGCAATAAAAGAAGTGCAAAACGGAATTAATTTAGAAATTACTTCCGATTTATTTGCCATAGATGTTCGTGAAGCATTACATCATTTAGGACTCATTACAGGTGAAGTAACTACCGAAGATCTTTTAGGGAATATTTTTGCTAATTTCTGTATTGGAAAGTAAAAAAATAACTATTTTTAATACTATCATATAATTGGGGAATTTTACATTTATTATTGGTCAAAGAGTCCGATTTATGATAATTCCTTCTTAAATCAATTATCAATATGTTAATTTGGAGTTATATTGGATTTTTTAGGTGTTAATACTTAGTTATTAATTGTCAAAACTCTATCGTTATTACCATTAATCGTAATATTAATTTTTACAGCGTTTTCAGGAATTAAAGAAGGTATTTTTTCAGGCCATTCTACCAAACACCAAGCATTTTGATAAAAATAATCTTCAATACCAATATCATAAACTTCTATTTCATCTTCAATACGATAAAAATCAAAATGAAAAACAGCAGCATCATTTCCTTTGTATTCATGTACTATGGAAAAAGTTGGGCTAGAAGTTGTTTCTGTAACACCTAATAATAGTGCAATTTCTTTAATAAGCGTAGTTTTTCCTGCGCCCATTTTACCATAAAACAAAAGTGTTTTAGGAGTTCTAAATTGTTCAATTAATTGTTGTGCAACAGTTTTTAAGGATGCTATTGAATAGGTAACTTTCAAGTTATTTTTATTTTATATCACAAATATACAAAGTATTTTAAACTCTCGGTTAACCGAAAAAAAGAAAATAGAAAATTCTATAGAAAAAAAAAGAGTCTTTAATTATTTTGAAAACTCATATTACGTAAATTATATAATTATTTTTTTGTGTCGTAGCGTTGTTGCATTAATAAAATTATAGATTCTTTAAATTCAGAAAGCTATACAAAAATTACTCTAATTACAGAATCACACAATGTACCACGTACCACTTAAAAAACAAAGTTGTTCTTTTTTGAACCATAACTTGTATTATGTAAAATAGAGTTTCTAAAACCATGAAGCTATCCTCATAAATACATTTCTAATTAATGCGTGTGCGCTCCGACTTCTCCAACAAAACTATATCCGCCTTTAATTAATATTTTGTCGGTTACTTGAATGTTTTTAGAAATAATTTCTGTGAAATTATTTTGTACTTTTCCTATTATTACTTCTTTACTTTCAAAAATATATTTTTCGTTTTTTTCTGTTTTTAATACCAATACGACAAAATGCTCTTCGTTTTCTAAAATGGCACTACTTGGTATTGCTAATCCTTTTTTTGTGGTAGTTTCTATTTCGGCATTTACAAACATTCCTACTACAAATGAATGTTTTTCATTTTCGGGTAAATGTCCGTGTACTTTTACAGTTCGGGTGATAGCATCTATAGCTGTACCAACCAAATGCACATCTGCTTCATATTTTTTTGTAGAAGCTTCTGGTATGCTAAAATTAATACGTTGTTCTTCTTTTATCTGCATGATATCTTTTTCAAAAACAGTTAATTCTAAATGAATGTGATCCATGTTTACAATTTCCATAATTACGTCTTGTGATGATACATAAGTTCCTTTACTTACATTTAAAAGCGTTACACTACCTGCAATAGATGCGTATAATGTTATTGTAGATGTGATATTTCCACGCTCTACATTTGCAGGACTAATGTTTAATAGGCGTAATCTTTTTCGTAATCCGTTATAAGTAGCGGCGTTTCGATTATAATCACTTTTTGCTTTTAAATAGATTTTTTTTGAAGTAATGTTTTCATTAAACAAAGTTTTTTGTCGGTTATATTCCGATTTTAAATAAGTCATTTGAGAAAAAACTTCTAAGTATTTTTGTTGTAAATCTATAAATTTAGGATTTTCAATACTTACTAATGCTTGTCCTTTTTTTACTTTATCGCCAACTAAAAGAGCTGTTTTTTTTATATATCCGCCACTTATTGCACTAATAATTTCTTTATTTTGTGGTGGTATATCAATAAACCCTGTTGTTTTTACGAGTTCCGAAAAAGGTTGTTCGGTAACATTCCCTAACTGCATTTGGTTTGCTTTAAATTGTGCTTTTGTGATTATAATATCTTCTTCATGTCCTTTTTCTATTTCTGTTTTACCATGATCGTGATGATCATTTTCACCATGTTGATGCTCTTCTTCTGAATGGTTATGTCCATTTTTGTTACAACTAACGCTAATTAGTAAAAGAATAATAATGCTGTATTTTAGAGTTTTCATTTTTTTAATTTAAAAGTAAATAATTTATTTGATTAACCGTTTGGTTGTATTCATTTAAAATGGATAAATGCGCTAAGGTTATTTGATATCCGTTTTCCATACTTTGTAGGTATTGAAAAAAATCTATTTCTCCTTCTTTTAAACTTCTATTTGCAATTTTTATAATGGTTTCAGATAACTGCTTCCCTTCTACTTCGTAATATTTAAGTTGTTCGTTTAAATTAGCATAGGTGGTTAATAGTTGTTTGTTTTTTGCTTCTAATTGTAATTGATAATTTTTAGTATTTTTAGATTGTATTTGTGTTGCTATTTTTGATGCTTTTATTTTTGCACGTTGACTTCCTGTAAATAAAGGAATATTTAACCCTATTTGATATAGGTTTGCATGACCTGGGTTTATTAAATTTTCACCGTATTGATAATTAAAAGTAATATCAGGTAATAACTTACGGATATTTATTTTTGTTATTGCTGCCAATTGATTCTCTTTTGTTTTTTGCAATAACATACCTACATTATCGGTTATGTTTTGACTGCTAATTTGTAGTTTAGCGTATTTATCTACCGCTATTACAAATTCATTTGCTGATTGTATTGTTTTTTGAATTAAAATTTCGGCTAACGTTACTTCGTTTTTAGCTTGTAAATAGTTTCGTTTTATTTCCATTTGTTTAGATTGTGCTGTAATTTGTTCTAAATAATTGACAGCTCCTAATTCAAATTTTCTTTTTGCATTATGTGCTAACTTTTGATATAAACTATCTAAATATTTATATACTTGTTTTTTTTGAACCGCATATTGATATTGATAATATACATCGGTAATCTGTTGATGTATTTGTTGGGTTGTTTTGTTTTTTATAGCATTTGCGGTTGTTACTTGATGTTTTAATAAGTTTTTTTGTGCACCATATACCGTAGGGAAAGCGATGGTTTGCTGTATTCCTACTGACTGTGCTAACTCCAAATCGCCCCACAACTGGTTGTTGTCATATATATAATATACATTGGTTTTATTAAAATTATACGCCGTTTTTACCAACGTTTCCGCTTTACTTATCGATAATACTGCTGCTTTTATTTGTGTGTTATTATCGGTAGTTAACTGTATTAAATCGGCTAATAAAAGAGGTTTTTTTTGTGCGTTTATAGATGATAATCCGAAAATTAAAAACCATGTAATTAAAAAAGTTTTATTTACTTTAAACAATAATTTTTTAGTACTAAACATCGCATACAAAACAGGTAAAACTAATAAGGTTAATATGGTAGATGTTATTAAACCACCAATAACTACAGTTGCTAAAGGTTGTTGTACTTCTGCACCTGCACCGTTGGAAATTGCCATTGGCAAAAATCCTAATGCAGTAGATACTGCAGTTAATAAAACAGCTCTTAATCTGCTTTTTGCACCAAAAATTATGAGTTCATCATCGTTTTTCATTCCGTTATTTTTTAGATCTTTAAATTCTTGAATTAACACAATTCCGTTTAAAACCGCAACACCAAACAGCGCAATAAAACCAACTCCTGCCG